>CAMJNB010000299.1 GCA_946407175.1 uncultured Selenomonadales bacterium
AACGGTCAAGCCGCGTACCAATGGCGTGCGTGGCATCTTGCCGCCGCGCAGGTTTTGTCCGAAAGAATTTTTGCGCCGGTTATGGGCAATCATGAGTGTTACGATTTAAACTGGCTTAACTGTCTGCCGGAAGGTTATATTCACCAATTTAAATTGCCGTCGAACGGTATAAAAAATTTCGGCGGCTATTTTTATTCTTTTGACTACGGTCCCGCGCATTTTTTTATTTTGAATACGCAGTTTTGGGAATTGGATATGTTCAAGCCGCAACTTCGCGATTTGCAAAATTCTTGGTTTAGGCGTGACGCGGCTAATACCAATCGGCGCTGGAAAATTGTTTTAATGCACAAAGATATTTACGACTACGCGGCGGGGAGTTTTAATGATATTGCGGAAAATTTTATGCCGCTGTTTGATGAATTGGAAATTGACGTGGTTTTCACCGGTCACCTTCATACGTACAGAAATCGCGGTAAAATTTTTGAGCAAAAAAAATCGCCGCACGGTACAACCTACATTCTCTGCGGCAGGTCCGGCGACCAAAAGTATGTTGAAAAAAATTCGCCCATTGACGACGTGACGGCGCCGAATTTGAATACCGAGCCTGAATCTTACATTACGCTGGACGTCAGCGTTGAAAGTTTGTCACTTACTTGCAGGACGGTTGACGGTCAAATTTTCGACAAGTTCACTTTGAAAAAATAATTATTTGAATCAGTTCACTTCACCATAAACTTTTGCATTAAAAATCCCAAAACTGCCGTAATGGTCAATACGTCCGTGCCGTTTAAAATAATGTAGCCCCATATTTCTACCGGCGTTCTCTCCAAAATTTGGCTTTGCAACGCAATAAATATTCCCTGATTTATGGTATTCGTAAAAAGTGTCGAATACCAACGTTCCCGCGCTGTAAAACATAAAAATGACGGCGTAGGTAAAGCCGAAAATTTCAAACGGAAAATCTTGGTTGTCTATATCTCTCGGCGGAGAAAAAATTATAATAAAGATAAAAAACATTATCGTCGACAAAATATCTTCAAGGACATCAAAAATTTCAAGCGGAAGTTGCAACATCGGCAGGACGATAAGCGCCGCTATAATTGAAATTAGGCTTTTTATTTTTTTTGGATGGGTTGAAATTAATTTTTTAGCGTAGGCATAACTATTATTTTTAAGCATTGGTTGATGATAGCAGAATCCCCCGCCTTTAGGCGTGGGGAGTATGTCAAATTGAAATCAATCTGCCGGCGCCGAGAAGGTACAAATATTTTTCTGAAATCTTTATCGCCGTCAAAGTCTCAACCGCCTGCACGTAAAGCCGAATTTGCTCTTTGTATTCGCGGCGGAAGTGTTCGTCGTCATTGTCGCGGTCTGTTTTATAGTCAAGCAAAACCCACTTGCCGGTAGCCGAATCTTTGAAAAGCAGGTCGATAATGCCTTGCACAAAAATTTTTTCGCCCGCCGCGTTACGGAAATTTTCACCGGCGTTAATCGTACCGGCGTCAATGTTTTGGTTAAAAGGCAGTTCGCGGTAAATTTCGACGGCATTGATAAGGCGTTGACCGATTGAACTTGCAAAAAACTTTTCAATGTTGCCTACGCGCTTTTTAACGGCGGCGCCCTGTTCATCGGTGAAAATCTGCGCGGAAATCATTTTGTCAATCTGCGCGGTAATGTCGGCAGAATCAAGCTTGCCTGTTAAATTTAAATGTTGCATGACGCTGTGCATGAGCGTACCAAATTCAGCGGCGGAAATGTCGGTCTTCTGCATAAAGTTTGGACGCCGATAAAGCCGCGCAGTGTCAAATTTTTTCTTGCTGATTTTAGAAAGGGACGCGACCATTTCAGTTTCGTACTCGGCAATTCGGCGTTTGAGTTCCGTGACGGAAAGTTTGGCGGGAATTGTGGCAAGCGGCGAATCTTCGGCAACTTCCGGCGTCGACACGTCTTTTTTAGTTTCATCAACCGGCAATTCTTCAGCACCAAGTTTAATTTCGGTTTTGGCAAGCATTTGAAATTTTGTAACCTGCTTGAACGTTCCAAGCGTCATTAAAAGCCAATCCATAGGGTGAGTGGCGTCCTGAAGTGTTGCAACAGGGATTTTTTCATCAGCCGAAATGTTTTTATACTTGTAAAGCGCCTTGTCATTTTTCACCGTGCCGATGAGAATCAATTTTTCCCTTGCGCGCGTTAAGGCAACGTACAAAATTCTAAGCTCCTCTGCCAATGCCTCGTCCTTAATCTTACGCGCAATAATTTTTCGTACAAAAGGTTCGACGCGCGTTAAGCCGAGCTGACTTTCATTCGCGCCGTAAATGCCTACGCCTAAATCTTTGTGCGTCAAAACGGTTGAACGTGTATCTTGAAAATTAAATTTCTTGCCTAACTGCGCCACGAAGACTACGGGAAATTCAAGCCCCTTGCTTTTATGAATTGTCATAACGCGGACGACGTCTTCATTTTCACCGAGTGTACGCGCGGCGGCAAGATCGTTTTCAAGTTCGCGAATCTTTTTTATAAACTGAATGAACCGTGACAAGCCGCGAAATGCAGTTGATTCAAATTCGGCGGCGCGATCAATCAGCATACGCAAATTAGCTTGGGCAACGCGACCGTCAATCTTCGTGCCGAAATAATCATAATAGCCGGTTTCACGATAAATTTTACTCAACAACTCCGGTACTCCAACCTGCCTTGAAGTTTCGCGCCAATCTTTCAGCTTGTTCAAAAATTCACGGCAACGCGCAGAAAGTTCATCGTCGGCATAAAAATTTTCAACAAGCGTGTATAAATCCGCAGTCTTGTCACTAAGTCGAAGTGTCGCCAAATCCTGCTCGGTAAAGCCGCCAATGGGAC
>CAMJNB010000300.1 GCA_946407175.1 uncultured Selenomonadales bacterium
CGTCCTTCTGGCGAATGGCAGAAAATGTCGCCGGAATAGACTTCTTGTCCGTCTTCATCGATGCCGGCGAATTGAGCGATAGAGTCGGGCTCAACGGGGTAATTGCGGTCGCCGTTAGGAGGGTAAATCCAAAAAGGATACATGCCGTCTTCATTGTAAATGACTAAAGAGCCGAAAACGATTTTTCCGCCGTCGATTTTGTCAGAATCGGGAACGCGGCCGCGAAATTTAATCAATCTTGGGTTCACGATGCGGCCTCGGCAACTTCCTCGACGACTTCGCCGTTGTCGGGATTGTCGGGGTTGAGAGTGGGCTTTTCATCGGGCAGATAAATATCGCCGCGATTCTGAACGTTTCCGCCGTTGTCGGGATAAGTGAAAGTATTTTTATCGACAATAGCTTGGTCGCCCTGAATGGCAGTAGCTAAATCCGCACTCAACACGCCCCATGTCCGCAGAAGTTTTTTCAGAATGGTTTTAGTAGCCATATCGTCGAAATTGGAAGACCACGGGCTGGAAGATTTGCCGTAACGTTTATCAGAATTGTAGCTTTGGGAATATTTGTCAGCGTGCTGTTTCATTTCATCTTTGGTCATGTACAAAATTTTTTCAAAGCCGTTAATGAGGCGGAAAGAGGCGAGGTACCCGACAACGTTATCGGAAATTTTATCGCCGATAATAGGTTCGCCGGAAATGGGATTAAAGCCTCTGATTTGTCCTTCAAAGACTTTAGATGCATTGATACGGGAATAAAGACCGGAGCGAAGAGCGAGCTGAATAAAGCCTTTGTAACCGATTTGAAAAGTGGCCGTATAGATTTCGCGTTTTGTTTCTTTGTTGAAAGATTTAAAAGGAATGATATAAGCCTGGCCGAGGTCGGGAGCAATGGAAAGGTTAAGAGAGGCAGAAAGGAAAGCGGCACCGAGAATAGAGCGTCCGTCGCAATACTGCAGTTGAGGATTGGAATTGTAGATGTTGAGCAAAGCGGAAGTAAAAGCGGGTGCGTTTTGTCCTAACCTGTCGGCGATTTTTTTCTTAATGGCATCGTGATTGAGCCACACGGATAAAGATTGATTAGTAGCCATTTGGGAACCTCCTTTGAGTAATTATCCTCAAGTCAACCGCCCGTCGGCGAGCGGCTGAATTGGGGAGGATTTTTAATGGGAAAAAAATGTTAGGAGAGTGATGTCGTCGGTTGAAGTACAAGGCGAAAGATTATCTCCGGCTAAGTCAAACGGCAAGACTTCAAGCGCGGCGAAAAAAGAAAGGAGCAATGAGCATTGAATCCCCGCAATGCTCCCCACTGCCGCCCGCGCCGTAAAAGCGGCAGTGGGCAACGTTGCGCTAAGGCAAGGAAAGGAAAATGGCGTAGTTGAGGGAAATGCCGAGAGCAAAGCCGATAGAAAAGGCAGTGCAAATGGTAATCCAATAGTTATTCATGATGTCCTCCTAATGAACAGGACGAACGGCGGCAGATTGTTCGGCACCAAAATTTCTGTGGAATTAAGAGGAAACTTTTTCTCCACTCTGAAGTATTCGATTATCAAAATATCAGAAAAGAATGTAGAAACCGCCGCCCGTCGCTTTTTTTATTTCGTTCCTTTTTTACTCGGCCGCTTGAGTGTTTTATTACATTTGTTTGTAATTGAAAGATTCAAAAAAAATGACTTCCATAGGAACATTAAATTTCATTTCCATTTGTAGCATAGTTGCGTTATTGGGAGTGGTGCGTCCAGTCTCCCATGATTGCCATCCTTGTTGTGAAACTTGGAATTCTTTTGCAATCTCTGCTTGTGATTTTTTGCCGCGCAAGTCTTTTAGAAGATTTTTTTTCATAACAATCTCCTCTGGGAACTTGAATTTGTTGTGTATATTATAACTTCAAAGCGTTGTTGTCAACATAGTTGTTTTGAAAATTTTGTTGTAAGGGTTTAAAAAAACAACAAGTTGCGGTATAATTTGTCGAAAAGGAGGGGAGCATGATGGTTAGCGAAAGGCTTAAAAGTTTGAGAAATGCAAAGAGAGTTTCACAGAAAAATTTCGCGGAAGCTTTGAAAGTTTCACAACAAACCGTAGCAAGCTGGGAAGTCGGCCGAACTGAGCCTTCAAATTTTGCGTTGAAAGAAATAGCGGATTATTTTGATGTAACGACAGATTATTTGCTCGGACGTGATAAAGAGACTGTTCCCCTATCAAAGACGCAATCAATGTTCTTGAAAATATTTGATATGTTGAACAATGAGGGGCAAGATTTGATAATGGGAATTTTGAATTCATTGGAAATCACGCACTCGAAAGAAAGCAATAATAAATCGGTGATACAAAAAAATAGCGGTGGAACAAATTTTTTGGCAACGGGTGGAAAAAATAATTATCGAATAGTGACGTCATGATTGCATTTTTCTCGATAAAAACTTTTCTTGTCTTATACGCACTTTTTCTAGTCTTTTTCGCGGCGTATGTTTATTGTGGTGATGGAAGTCGGGAACATGAAGAGAGGATTTTAATTATTGGCTTTTTTGGTGCTCTAAATTTGTGTCTTTTTTTGTTTTTAACGGTTATGAAACCGGAAATAAAAAGTTTTATGTCACAAATACGCGCAAAAGAATCGATTGAAGTAAGGCCTCCGTCTTCGGCAAATGAAACGCTGATAGGCGTCGTATTGAGAAAAAGTTTGTGTGTTTCAAATGTTTCAGATGTTGATGATTTTGTCGACGCATTGAAAAGAAAAGACGCGGCCTTTTTAGACAGAATGGTAATTGAGGGGCGGGCTTTTTTTGTTCTGAGCGATGCGCGTGTTTATCGCTTAAATTCGGGAATATATGACGGTGTTGTATTCATAACGTTTCTTGAGG
>CAMJNB010000301.1 GCA_946407175.1 uncultured Selenomonadales bacterium
ATCGATCCATTGATCTATCCACTATCGATCCATTGATCTATCCACTATCGATCCATTGATCTATCCACTATCGATCCATTGATCTATCCACTATCGATCCATTGATCTATCCACTATCGATCCAAAAACAGGAAGGAGCAAGCTTAGATGCAGAAGGGAATATCGGTTTACGCGGGACTCGGTTATACCGTTCAAGAAAACATTGAATTGATTAAGTTTGCCTCTTCACTCGGCATGACGTATCTGTTTACCTCCGCGCAGATACCCGAGGCCGCAGAATCAGACCATTTTTGGGACGATCTCTTAACTATTCTCACTACGGCGGCTGATAAGGATAATTTTAATTATGAAATTATTTTAGATGTTTCTTCCGAAGATTCGCCGATTTTTGATTTAGAAGTTGTGACGCCGCGACTTGATGACGGATTCGCCGCACCGCGAATTGCGCAGTTAAGTCAAACGCGAAAAATTCAGCTCAACGCTTCCACCGTCACTGAAGATTTATTGACGGAGCTGAAAAATCTCGACGCAAATTTTGATAACATGACCGCCCTGCACAATTTTTATCCTCGCCCTTATACGGGACTGGACTCATATTTTTTTATTCATCAAAACAAAATTTTACATAACTTCGGAATTGCCGCAGGCGCTTTCATTCCTACGCTTGACGGCAAACGGCGTCCCCCACTCGGTGAAGGGCTTACGACGTTGGAAGACTGCAGGAATTTTTCAGCCGATTTGTCCGCACGCTACTTGGCGGCACTCGGCACGGACTTTATCATTATCGGCGACGGCATGCCTACTTTCGACGAATGTACGGCAATTTCAAAAGTTGAAGGCGACGAAGTCATTTTAACCGCGCAGATGTTGACGGACGACGAAATTACAAAGGAACTTTTGAGTAAAACTTTCACGCGGCGTCCTGACGTTGCTAAGTCTGTCATTCGCGCAGTTGAAGGACGGCAATTTTTAAAATCTCTCGGTGCGCAGATTAAGCCGGACGATTCGCCTAAGGCTCGCTCTTTCGGCGACATTACCGTTGACAATTCCAATTTCGGCAGGTATGAAGGCGAAGTTCAAATTATTGATGACGAATTGCCCGCTGATTCAAGGGTAAACGTTGCCGCTCACATTCTCGACGAAGAATTTTTTTTAACGAAGTACATTAACCCGCGTCAAAAATTTTCTTTCAAACTTATTTAGGGAAGAGGACAGGCACCACATTTCCAACAGACGCGCTTTAATCCCCGACCCTAATTCGTCGGAGGATTTCTTTATGAAATTTAAAACTCTGATGATGCTTGCACTTATAATTTTTTCAGCCAACAGTTTGGTTTTCGCCTCCCCGACTCTTTCAAAAAATTCCACCGGCAAGGACGTTTTAACTTTACAGAAAAAACTTTATCTAATCGGCTACAATATCACCGAATTTGACGGCGTTTACGGCGCTGAAACCGAAAAAGCCGTGTCTGCTTTTCAAAAGGATAAAAAGCTTACCGTGACCGGCGTTGTCACCAATGCAACATGGCGCGTACTGAAAAAAACTCCTCACGTTGCGGGACGTAACCTATCCGATATCCCCGTAACTTCTTCGGCAAGTACGAAAACATCTGCCGTTTACGTAGACACGACACGTACCGGCGGCACTGTAACCGCGCCTTACGGCAAACCTTTTATCACTGCCGGTCAAGGGGCACAGATCGTGGCGACGGGCAAAAATTATATCGGCGTCTCCTACGTTTTCGGCGGTACCACTCCCAGCGGTTTTGACTGCTCCGGCTTTTTGCAGTACGTCTTCAAGCAAAACGGTATCACCATTCCGCGCCTTGCCGATGAACAGTACAAACTCGGTAAATCTGTTTCGCCTTCACAACTTGAACCCGGCGACTTGGTTTTCTTCTCCACTTACGAGCCGGGACCCTCGCATTGCGGAATTTATGTCGGCGGCGGAAATTTTATGCATGCGTCTTCCAGCAAAGGTATTCGCATTGATGCGCTCAGCAATGAATATTGGCGACCGCGATTTTTAGGCGCCAAAAAAATTATCGGCTGAATCAATGTACCAAATTTTGACATTGCAACTTAATTTTTTATCCTTCTGCGCGAAGGTTTTTTTTTGCCCAAATTTCTTGTCAACATTTCTTTTAGCGTTTAAAATATTAAAAATTTGTAGGAGGGTGAAATTATGCTTACTAATGAAAATGTTAAATCAGCGCTACTCGGTCTTGCCGTAGGCGATGCACTAGGCGTACCGGTTGAATTTTATTCACGTGATGAACTTAAAGAACATCCCGTTACAGGCATGAGAGCTAACGGCGCATGGCGTCAACCAATCGGCACTTGGTCGGACGATACCAGCATGACTATTGCCGCTATGGAAAGTATCGCGCGATTGAAAAAGTTCGACGCCAACGACATTATGAAAAATTTTGTACGCTGGCTTAAGGAAGATAAATTTACTGCCAATGATGAAACCTTTGATTGCGGCAATACTTGCGGCGCCGCGATTAACAATTTTATCCAAACAAGGCGAGAATACCCCGCTTCCATAAGCGGCGGGATGAATCGCCAATATTGACAGTGTAAATCATAGATGCTAAAATCCTTCAAACGGCAGGATTGGCGGTTGGTAGTAAAATCGTTCTACCGTAAAAAAAGCGTTTGCAGTTAGACTTCTGCGTCACCAAAAAGGTTTGCGTGCATTCACGCTAAAAAATTAAAAGTAAGCGGAAACCTTCGGGCGACCGTGTGCGGGCTATTTGGCTTAGCCTTTGCGAATAAGGGTAGCACAAACTGCCAAACTTTGCAAGAATCCCCCGCCTCTAAGGCGGTGGGAATGTTCAA
>CAMJNB010000302.1 GCA_946407175.1 uncultured Selenomonadales bacterium
ATTCCTCCCCCACTTGCAGAAGTGGGGGGAATCCTCGCCGATTTTGGTTGAAAAAGGAGTGAAACAGTGTGGGAGTTTGGAACATTAACGCCGCGACGGATTTAATTTCAAGCATGGCGCAAAGTACTTTCATAACTGATACAAACGCCGCGACTAATCTTGCCGCAGGAAATATTGCCGATTCATCGGAGTACTCAAGAATTTTGGCAGAAAAAATTGCCGAAGTCGATTCAGAAATGAATAACACGCAAAATAATTCTGCCAATCAGCAGAACGCGGCGTCGACTTCAAGCGGCAGTGCCGGTTCAAGCGACGATAAATCTACTACGGCTATTGAAACGCTTAGGCGAATCATGCCGGACGGTTCACTAAAAATCGTCACGTACGAAGACGGCAAAATTGTAAGTCAGCTGAAAATCAGACCGCAACTTGTTATGACTCCAAATTATTCACTGCCGCCCGATCCTACCGGCGACTTGCAACTTAAGCCGGAACAAAAATTGAGTTTGGCGGCGTTGCTCATGGCGTAAAATTGTCTGCACTAAAAATTTTTCAAGCTTATAAAAAATTTCGCAGTGCAAGCTTATAAAATTTTTCGGCAGACATAAGGATAGATTTTTTCCTTAATTTAGGAGGTTTTTGACATGGATGTAAATTTAACTCAAAGCACGGCGCAATTTAATAACTTCGCCGTACAAAACCAAAACGGCTACGCGGCTTATTCCAAAAACGCGCAGAATACTTCGTCAAACACGGCTAATGTCGGCAACGCCTACGAAGTTGCAATTTCCGACGCGGCGAAAGAGGCTCAAGCGGCTGCCAAAACTGCGGTAACTTCGACTGAAGAAACTGCGACCGAAGTTAAAACCAAAGGCTTGGACACTGACACGATTCAAGCGATGAAAGATTCAATCAAAGCCAACGAAGAAACCATGATTAATATCATGATTCAAGCCATGTCCGATTCCAACAACAAATTGCAAGGCTGGCTTGATAACGGCACGGGCATTTTAAATTTCGGCGGCGTGAAGATTGACGCGGCTAAATTTGCTCTGCCGGAAGTTGCGACTAACCCCGAAGATGCGAAAAAGGCTGTAAGTGAAGGCGGCGCATGGTCCGTTGACTCTGTTGCAACTCGATTGTTTGATCTTGCAAGCACGATAGCAGGTAACGATCCCGAAAAACTTCAAGAAATGCGCGCCGCCGTTGAAGAAGGTTTTGCGCAGGCAGGTCAAGTTTGGCAAGGCGCTACCGGTACGGCACAAATGCCTGACATTACCCAGCAGACTTACAATGAGCTTATGCACCGTTTTGATGCGCGTATGCAAGAACTTGCCGGCGCCGCAGCTGTTGCCACCGCGTGAAATTTAATTAAGAATTAAGAATGTAGAATTGAAAATTAAAACGTAAAAATTAAAAACTGAAAACTACAACCTACCGGCTAAAAGCTAATCGCTACCAGCCGGTATTTTTTTTGCGCTTAACTGCAGGGTAAAATTTAAATGCGTCGAAATTTCTTTTGATTAGAATGAAAAAATGCTGTATTTAAATTAAATTTGAACCGAATCAACGCTGTCTTTACAAAAAGGGGTACGGTCTTGCTAAAAAATGAATTTCTTATCTTCCTGCGTGACGCCGATATTTGCAAAGAAATTTTTGAAATAATACGGCACGGCGGTAAGCCGTTTCCTTTAACTGTCCCCGCGACGGCGTCTCAATTTCCTGCCAAAGTCGAATTTCTAAAATTCCTGCACGATGCTGACATTTGCAAAGAAATTTTTGAAATAGTTCGTAGAGGCGGTAAACCCGGCGACGCGCAGAAAGTTATTGCTGACAGCAACGCGGCACAAAGTTCAATGTCTCTGCGCGAACAAATACGCAACAGAATCACTAACCGTATGGCGGGTAATGCCGCGCAGACTTCTACTCCTGCTCAAGGCAACGTTGTACTGAAAAATGAAATTTCTTATGAAAGTACGGTTCAAGACGAATCGGAGGAAACTCCCGACATTAAAACTTTGTTGAGTGATAAGCTTGAACTTTTGAAAAGCAAGGTGGCAAGCAGTAGCGGCGAAGGCGGAGAAGGTGGTGCGGCGGCGTTGCCTTTTGATATGGTTGCGGCAGTGCTTAAAAAAGTTTGTCCTATCTGCGGTCAAAGGACACGTGTAACTATGATTAAGCCACAAGTCCCCGTTGCAGATACCAATTATGATTTTTGCGTACACCGGCAAGGCGTAAATCAATATCTGTATTCGGTTTGGGTCTGTGAAAATTGCGGCTACGCGGCTGATATGTCGAGATTTATGGAAAAACCTTCCGAGCGCGTACGCAGACCGCTTAAAGCTTTTCTTGATGAAAATGACTTCCGCACGCCTTTCACCGAACAACGCGACAAGGAAGAGGCGCTTATGCTTTACGAAATGGCAATTCAATTCAGCCGAATGTTTGAAAAATCTCCACTTATTGAAGCGTTGCTGTATCAAAAAATGGCGTGGATTTGTCGCATTGAAGACGATGAGCCGCAGGAAGTACTCTATATACAAAAAATTGTCGAATTGTTGGAGCAGTCACTGAAAGATGAACAATATCCCGTAGGCAAGCTGACGGAAGA
The DNA here is from genome assembly GCA_946407175.1 of uncultured Selenomonadales bacterium. The sequence goes on from CAMJNB010000302.1 coordinate 2,612, forward strand.
CTTCGCCGCGTACACTTTAGGCGTGAATTATTATTATCTTGACGAAAATGCTAAGGCAACAAAAATTTTTCAAAGTATAGTGTCTTCAAGGACTGCCAAAAAAGATTCGCCGGAAATTTATGAAAAGGCGCGTGAAATGGCTAATGTTGTGCGTCAGCCGAAGGCGAAGAGTTAGGATTAATTAAGAATTTAGAATTTAGAGGGTAGATTGTAGAATTAAAACCTAGAACATA
>CAMJNB010000303.1 GCA_946407175.1 uncultured Selenomonadales bacterium
CTTTTTTTGAAGATTTATAGTCAACATCTGTATCACTCCCCCGTGTCGACAATAAATTTATCCGGCGGCGTGACGGCGTAAATGTCGGTGATAACCTCGCCCGTTACCGTGTCGACAATCTCATTGTTTTTCGCGGCGTCAACGGCAAGGCGGCGCTTAAACCGATCCCAAGCCGCCGTGTAATGCGGGATAATTAAATGCTGGTCAATTTTGCGCAGATACTCTACCAAGCGCTCTGACTTAGCGGACGGCTCTTCGCCGTCGGTAAAATAAAATTTTGTCTGTTGCTTACGGAAAGAGATATTGCCGCACCCAAATTTCAAGGTGCGCTTATTTTTAGGCATTGCCGTTTGCGCGTATTCGCGGAGCATTGCAGTCAAGTTGTCGATAGCCGCTAAGTCGTCGGCGCAATCGTCGGTGCAGTCCTTAGTTACTTTGTCAATGCGTTTTTGATATTCGGCAATGAGCGTGTCGCGGCGTGTTTCGTATTCACGAATAATTTTTTTATGTTCACGAATTTTTTCAAGCGCCCAATCAGCTTTTACCGCGTCATCAATTACAAACTTTTCTTTAACCTGCAAAATTTCAGCCATACCAGTCACCTCTAACAAGTCTATAGGTACGGCGCCGTCTGTCCGAAACACCGTACCTACACTATTAATCACTCAACCCTAATAACCAGTCCACAGATATATTTAATTTTTTTGCCAACGCTACAAGCGTTGCAAACGGCGGCTCCGTTTTACCGCGTTCATATTCAGAATAAGAAGTTTGTGAAATGCCTAGCCATTTTGCAAGTTCGACGCCGGTATAACCTTTGAATTTTCGCGCCGTCCGAAGTCTTTCTCTAAACGTTTCACGAATTGAATCTTTTGACGCATTTGTTAAAGTTTTTTGCTCCTTTAACAAAAGTCTTTTTTTCTCTTTTAAAACTTCTTCTTCGTGTTTTAATTCTTCTTGCATTTGGAGTATTTCGGCTTGATTCATAGTTATCACACCCGTTTAAAACGGCAAGGGTATATCGTCCACTGGTTCTCCTGCAAAGTCTTCATCAATTTTTCCGGTAGTCGGCTTGTCAGCAGGATTTAATTTTTTAGGCTCCGGCACTTTAAATTTGCCGTTACGAATATTTTCAACCGTTGTGGTGCGAACCGGCTTAATTGACGTCTTAACCTCGCCATTTGAAAGGTATTCTTCCTCGCCAAAAATGACGCCGATTTTTTTATTTTTAAGCTTATTCTCGTCAAAATAGGGGAACTCAATTTTAAGGTCGCTATTGGACTTCTCAAAATTATTAAGTAATCCCTTGAAAAACGGTGAAACCTTGCCGTCTTTGTCGTGGATCGTCCTAAAAATGCGCGGTGAATAATTATCGACGTTGGCATAAAATTTAGCATACTTGCCCTCCGCGATATCAAGCGAAAGTACCAACATCGGCTTGCCGTTTTTAGTGTTTTTTACTTGCGCCAAAAGTACGATACAGACATAACCTCCTGCCGGAAGGCGCTCTATCTCGCCTTCTTGCAAGGCTTTAATGTTGCCGTAGTCGTCGCCCAAATTAATCACGTTATTCAACTCCTTCAAACTCGACTATGCGATTGATAATAAACTGTAAATCATTGGGAATATCCTCATCAAAACAACCGTCGGGTGCACGTGCAGTGGACTGGTCAGCAACGGTTTCAAACCAGCGTTGTACCTTGCCGTCCTCGTCACGTTTTGACTTAGCGTAAAACACATAGAGAAATTGACCTTCAGGCTGTACGTACTTTTCAACCGCCTTGCCGGGGCTAAACATATGATCGTAGTCATTAGCCGAGTAAGGGTCTGCCACTGCAACGTGCGCATTAAATACCACAAAAAGGTTATCCCGCGTCGTCTTAGCCGACATTAAAATCTTATAAACTTTGTCGCGGAGGGTTCTGTACATTTCAAATTCATTGTTTGTGTTCGTGCGCTCTTTATAGTTAACGGTCTCGTCAAGCATAGCATTATTAAAACCGTCAACAATCAGCGTGCGAACGTTTTTGTATTCGTCCTTTGTGCCGTAAGTCTCGATAGCAGATATAATGCGGTCTAAAACGCCTTTGCTATCCAAGCCGCCCTTTTTGGTATAAGGTGACAGCGTGAAGTAATTGCCCTTTTCCTTTGAATATTGCTTGCGCCAACCCTGCCACGGCAAGCCGTTTTTAACGTCGGCGTCCAAAATTACGGTAGTTGCAGGGTCAAGTGTTCGTGCGGCGGACGTTTTACCGACGCCTGGTGCGCCAAAAACTAAAATACCAATACTCATTTCAAACCTCCGCTAAATTTATTTTGTTGTAATTGTTTCTGCAAAGTCGTCAATCGCCTTACAAACTCCCGCCAATTCCTTGTACGTCGAATACTTGTGCTGAAAGGCGCGAAGTTCGCTTAATGCATTTTGTAAAACCTGCTCTCGGTACGCGACATCATTCATCGCAACTTCAACCGATACATACTTGCCTTTGGTACGCAACGGTGAAATGTTGACTAAGGCAGTTACCATTTTCGGCTCCTCCGGCGCATTGATTTTTTCAACCGTGACTGTAAGACTTGAAATTATCTTTCTTGCTTGATACAAGCGGTAATTCTCGGCGGCAACGCTGTCGTCCCAAGTAAAGCAGGAATGCAACACCGCCTGTTCATCGCGCGAATCGTCTAATACAATCTGCGGAGTAATAATGCCGCCATTTTGCTGTTTCAAGTTTTCAAGGTGTTCACCGGCAACTTGCGCAGGTACGGGATAATTAATTTTCCAACCATAAACCATTTTTTTACAACTCCTTTCACCATACCAGCCAAAACGAGCCTCGCCGCGCCCGA
>CAMJNB010000304.1 GCA_946407175.1 uncultured Selenomonadales bacterium
AGTCTCTGCGCGTTAGTCCTTTGTACATAAGAACACCTTCCTTTAAATAGTGACGTTATTATAATGTTTTTCGCTTTGTTAATCAATGGGGGGTTCCAGAATGTCATACCTACTTTGCGAAAGACTTATTGTTTTTCCTGCTTTACATGGTTAAACCAAAAGAAAGGAGTAGCGGCGTAGGCAGGCATGTTTCTTTCACCGGCGATGCCCAGTGCGCTGAAAACGCCTAAAGCTTTGCCGATACTCATGCCCAGATTGGAGAAGGTTGCGCTGAAAGGAATTTTGCGGATTAGATTAGCCATGCGCTCGCCGTGAGCAAGCATATCTTCGGAGCGCAGGTGCGGATGATTTTTGTAGTATTGTGCGCGTTGCAACATGTTGAGGGTAGAAACGGCAACGCCTGACGGACAAGCGCGGTCGCAACTTTTGCAGTTGGAACAGTAGTTTAAACTTTCTTCGATGTTCTCTTGCGAAAAATGCATTCTGCCATGAGCAGGACCGACGAGTTTTGGACCGCGATAGTCTTTGATAGCCGCCATGACAGGACAATTTGCCATGCAACTCGTACAAGATAAGCAACGGTCGCCGGTAAAAATTGCTTTGGTGTCGCTCATAATGTCGCCCCCTTGTAAGCAGAAGCAATTGCGATTCCGCCTGCAGACCGCTCGAAAATTTTATCGCAACCGCCGAGATTTGCGCCAACTACGTGAAGATTGTCGAACAAAACTTTGCCGTCCGCGTCAATCGGATTTAGTTTATCGTTAGTAAGAATTCCGGTCGTAGAAAAACCTTGCGGCTTATCGCTGAAAAGTTTTGCGTTGCTCCAATTATCTACGCCAATCGGAAAGAAAACCGGCAAGTCAAAAATTAGCTCGCGGGGATTGTCAAAGTCGCGCAGGGTTATTCCACCGCTGTAAAATCCGCCCGTCGCTAAAATTACTTTCCGCGCAGGGAAAACTTTTTCACGGACGACGTTTTCAACAACGACGCCGGTAACTTTTTTGCCGTCGGTTACGCCGCGCACAACTTTGGAATTCTCAAAAAATCTGACGCCGAAAGTTTGCAAGTATTTCATGAAAGCTCATTGAAGTCTGATGCCAGGAGGAGACGGCGGTAAACAAGTTGTCTCAATGATTTGAGCGCGAATTTGAGTTTGGACAACGTCGCGAGAAAAATTGCCAGTAATGCCCCAAATTGGCGAAATGATAATCGCGTCGTCTTTGCTAGCGTTTAAAGCTTTTAGTTCATTGGCAAAGGGTTGTTCGTTGTCTGTGAGAATTTGGGCGGCGTCCATGCAAGTAATATCGCGCTCGCCGAGCATGTGCAAATCAATTTTGGTGGTCTCGAAAGTTTTATCAGGGAAATATTTTTTAAGATTGTCGGCAATCATTGCGCCGTAAAAAATCTTTTAAGCCTTTAATCTCGACGACGAAAATTTTTTTCTTGTTGGCAAGGTTGCCGGCGTTCATTGATTCTGGAACGAGTACGGAATATTTAAGCGTGCCGACAGCGGTAACGATAGGAATCTGCGAGGAAGGTTTGCCGACGTAGGGAAAATTAGCTTGTGCGGCGATGTCGCATAAAAATTTAGCCGCCGCATCGATATTTTTTGAACCGATTTTTTTATAAGGATGATGAACGAGTAAATTTTCAAACGAGCCGAAGTCAATCGCGCCGCTAGTAAGAGGCAAGGAACCGGAACCGTAAGTTAGCACGGTAACTTTTTGCTTACGAGAAGCCGCAACGGAAGCCGCCATAAGTCCGGCAAGTCCGCTACCGATAACGATAACATTAGAAGTTTTCATTGTGGCGACACCTACGTAACGTTCATTGAAAGTTCGTAGATTGAGCGCGTCATTTCGGTTTCGCGTAGCGTCCGCCCTAAAAGCACGGGGCGAATACCTTTCCAACGTCCTTGTAGGAATTCTTTCATGCGTGTAAGTGAATCTTTCGCGGTTAATTCGATGCCCATATCAGAAAAAATTGCGCCGCACGCAGAGCGCAGAAATTACCTTGACAAGTGCCCATACCAATTCGCGTCCGCCGTCTTACGTCATTTACGATAAAGCTTGTATCGTCCTTGCAAATTTCCTCAACCTCTGCGCGGGTGACATTTTCGCATTCGCAAACTAATTCGCGGCTTTCGGGGTCACTTTCCAGACGCGTTACAACTTTTTTGAAACGTTCAACGCCTAAACGAGTTGCCGCGAGATTAACGCCATATGACGGGAAAAATTTTTTGGCGCGGTCAATATCGGCTTGCGAAACTTCTTTGACGAGAGGTTCCTCAGCCGTCCGGCAAGGTGTATTATTTCCGAGTTTGGCGCAGATTTGGTCGCACATTTTTTCCGCCATAAGCCGATAAGTTGTAAATTTTCCGCCGACGATTGTAAATAAGCCTTTCAAGTCGTCTTGTGCGTGATCAACGATTGCAAAGCCACGAGACGCGCTCCGTCCGACGGCTCCTCCTGGCGGAATGTAAAGCGGTCTGAAACCTGCGAAGGTGCACAAAATTCTAAAGTCGCGCAAGTCCTCAAAAGTTTGCTCACAGATTTTTATTAAGCTCTCGACCTCTGCGCGAGAAGTTGAAGTATCTTCAGGATCTGGCACGCTCATTGATGACGTGCCAAGAATTGTAATCGAACCGTGCGGAACAAAAATATCGCTGTCGGAAGATTTATACAAGCGATTGACGATGTGATTAACAATGCGCTGATTAAACGCAATCAAAGTTCCTTTGTCGGGTTGAACGCCGATTTCAACGCCCGCGAGTTTGCCGACGAAACCAGCCCAGCCGCCCGCCGCATTAACCGCAATGTCACAGCCG
>CAMJNB010000305.1 GCA_946407175.1 uncultured Selenomonadales bacterium
TGCTTATATGTTTTTAATATTAGAGGATTGTGCAAATTTTTCCTGAAGGCAAATTGTCAATGTCACCATACCTTTTAGACTTACCAACCTTTTGACATGACAAAAATATGAATTGTTACTTTAACTTCGCCGTCAACCACTTTGTAAGCTCCAAAAGAAAGCAATGTCTTCTTTGAACTTTCTACTTCTCGGCAGGTCATACGCTACCCCGCAATAAACACATGGACATCCGTTCTGTACGACATCAATAGGAACTACTAACAACTTCATTAAAATGTATTCTGCAAAGCGCGCATATAACTCCGTGATTTATATTCATGGACAAAAAAACCTATGTCGTGTCAACCGGCTTTTTTTGTTGCAACTACAAATTAATAGTCTCAGCACCATTGCTCCTTGTCAAAAATAACTCCTCGCGTTTATTTAGAATTAAAAATGTAGATAGTATAGGGTAGGGGGGGTAGATTTTAGAATTAAAACCTATTAGGGGATGTTGGTAAATTCCAACATGGTAAAAAAATTTTTATTGAACTTACTTTTCTTTGGCGCAACGAAAAGTAACAAAAGAAATATAGCGCGGATGTAGTACGCTTGCCGTTCGATAATTCAGGCGTTTACGTCCGCACAAAGGTTAAGATAAATCTAACGTTGACGTACGCAGCTCAGGTACATCCGCGCCGTTAATTTAAACTTTGTCGCGTGGTTTATTCAACACGCTCTAGCTATTAGCTTGTAGCTATTAGCGGATATAATTTAATGGCTAATAGCTAATGACTAATAGCTGACAGCTCCCGCTCTGCCTCGTCGATGGTCAAAACTTCCGTGTTGACATTGAAACCTGCGAGGAAAATTTTTTGCATGATTCGAGTAGCGGCAGGAAATTCAAGCCCTGCACGCTCCAAAATTTCATTTTGCGTAAAAAGTTTTCGTGGCGTACCGTCAAATACAATTTTGCCGCTTGTCAAAACTACGACGCGCTCGGCAAGCCGCGCAATGTCCTCCATGTAGTGACTGACTAAAATTATCGTGACGCCGGACTTATGCAACTTTTTAATTCTGTCCAAAAGATTTTTGCGCGTCTTAGGGTCTAATCCCGCCGTCGGTTCGTCCAAAATCAAGTACTTAGGCTTGAGCGCCAAAATTCCTGCGATTGCGACGCGGCGACGCTGACCGCCGGAAAGTTCAAAAGGCGACGCAGTTTTCAAACTTAAATCAAGCTCCGTCAACTTCATAGCCTCATCAACACGTGCGGCGACTTCATCTTCCGACAAGCCGAAATTTCGCGGTCCGAATGCGATATCTTTTTCCACAGTCTCTGCAAAGAGTTGGTGTTCGGGATATTGAAAGACGATGCCGATTTTACGCCGCGCAGATTTATTTTTGACAGATTCGCCGTCAACAGTCACTATATCCTTTTCAACGTCGATAAGCCCCGCGATAATCTGAATCAGCGTCGATTTGCCGCTGCCGGTATGTCCCGCAATGGCAAGAAATTCACCGTCCCTAATGTCAAGTGAAATATCTTTCAGTGCGACTTTTTCAAAAGGCGTCTTCTTCATATAAGTATAAGTCAGATTTTTTACCTCTATCATAAAAAAAATTCATTCCTATGCCTAATACCAAAAAAAAGGTCTTGTCGTAAAACGAAACCTTTTGTTATTTTCATGGTGCGTCCGGCGCGACTCGAACGCGCGACCCACGGCTTAGAAGGCCGTTGCTCTATCCAACTGAGCTACGGGCGCTATAGTCCGTTGTTCTTACAACGGGAAGTCTTTTAAAACTTAACCTTTCAACGTTTTCGTTGACGCAGAATATTTTAAACCATTACCGCTGAAAAAGCAAGAAAAAATTTTTTTAATTGATAAAAAAAATGCCGAATGCTAAAATCAAGTATCTTTAACAATCAAACCGCTTTAACGCCTAAAGTAAGGAAGTGACACTTTGGACAAAAAAATAATTGTCGCCGGAATTGGTCCCGGTGCCGAAAAATATATTACGCCTGCCGCGCTTGAAAAAATTCGCAGTGCAAAATTTTTGGTAGGCGGTCGACGCGCATTGGAAACTTTCGCCACGTCCGCGCAGGTTACCTGCCCCGTAACTAAGGATATCGACGCGGCTTTAAATTTTATTCGCGAAACAATTTCAATCGGTCAAGTCGTAGTTATGGTAAGCGGAGATCCGGGCTATTACTCAATGCTTGACGTGCTTAGAAAAAATTTCGACGCGGCATTAATTGAAGTCATTCCGTCAATCAGCTCAATTCAGCTTGCCTTTGCGAAATCCGCCATGTCTTGGTACGACGCAACGCTTTTAAGTTTTCACGGCAAGAGACCGACGGACGATAAATTAAAATTTAAACCGAACAAAGTTTTGGGACTTTTAACCGACGCCGAATTTAATTCCGCCACCATTTCAAAAATTTTACTCAATCTCGGTTGGGCAGAAAGTTCACGCCTTATAATCTGCGCGCGCCTTTCATACGCCGACGAAAAAATTACCAATACGACGCTTGCCGACGCCGTTATTTCAGAGCCGGTCAAGCACTGTGTACTTATTGTCACTGAAAACCCTGTTATATAAATAAATCACTGTTCCATAAGTAAATCAATGCTACATAATCTAATTCCCAATCTGTAACAAATTTTACAAAACGGAATTATTTTTTATTTTGTGACAAATATCCTAAATGTCTTGAAAATATGGATATTATTAAATTTTTTGCTATTCTAAGATTAAATAAAATTTTACTGTATTTTTTACCTAGGGCGTGTTGAATAATATAAAAAATGGTAAAATAGCGTAGAGGTGTAAAAAT
>CAMJNB010000306.1 GCA_946407175.1 uncultured Selenomonadales bacterium
ATGTCATTAAATGACTTTGAAAAAATTCAAATTCACGTTGAATACAATTCGGCGCGGTACTCTGAAAATTTCATTGCGACTTTCGCCGCGTGCTATGAACATGTCTTGCGCCAACTTATGACGAAAAATTTTGTTCGTGAAGTTGAATTGCTTGACGACGCGCAGATAAAAATTCTTGACGCTTTCAACGCTACCGAAGTAGCTTACAATGACTCTCAAACCGTTGTAAGTCTTTTCAATGCGGCGGCTAAAAAATATCCTGACAATACGGCGGTCATTTTTGAAAACAAGAAAATTACCTACCGCGAATTGGACAGTAAGGCGAATGACATTGCCGCGTACCTTTTGAGCAAAAATATTTCTGCCGGTGACGTCGCGTCCATTTTGATTCCGCGCTGTGAATTTATGCCCATTGCCGCACTTGGTGCATTGAAAGCAGGTTGCACATATCAGCCGCTTGACTCGACGTACCCGCCCGAACGTCTGAATTTTATGGTTAAAGACGCCGCCGCTAAAATTTTAATCACGACAAAGGAACTTCGTCCGCTTATTACCGATTTTGACGGCGAAATTTTATTTATTGATGAAATTCCACACGCTGAAAATTTTGTACCGGCTTATGTAAATTCGCCGGATGATATTTTTATCTTGCTGTACACAAGCGGTTCAACCGGCGTGCCGAAAGGCGTCAAACTCACTCACAAAAATCTTGTCTGCTTTATAAATTGGTATCTGCGTTATTTTGATTTAAAACCTGAAAACTGCGTCGGCGCTTATGCAAGTTTCGGTTTTGATGCGAATATGTTTGACACTTATCCCGCGTTGACGAGCGGCGCGGCGCTTTGCATTGTGCCGGAAGAAATGCGCCTTGACCTTGAAAGTATGAACGCTTACTTTGAAAAAAATCACGTCACGCACGCTTTCATGACGACGCAGGTAGGACGCCAATTCTCTACTGACATTGAAAATCGCGGCTTGAAATATTTGACTGTCGGCGGAGAAAAACTTGTCACGCTTGACCCGCCGAAAACTTTTTCTTTAGTCAACGGCTACGGTCCTACAGAATGTACGATTTTAATCACGGCTTGCAAGGTTGAAAAAGCGGAGGATAATATTCCGATTGGCAAGCCGATTGACAATGTTAAGCTGTACATACTTGACGCGAACGGTCACCGCGTACCTATTGGCGCTTGCGGCGAACTTTTGGCGGCAGGTCCTCACGTCGGTGCCGGTTACTTGAATCGTCCCGAAAAGACGGCAGAAGTTTTTGTAAAAAATCCATTTGACGGCGGCGAATATGAAAACGCTTACAAGACAGGTGACGTTGTTCGGTATCGTGCTGACGGAAATATTGAGTTCATCGGCAGACGCGACGGGCAAGTAAAAATTCGAGGTTTTCGCATTGAACTTTCAGAAGTTGAAAGCGTCATCAGAGATTTTGAAAGCGTGAAGGACGCGACCGTTGCCGCGTTTGACCACCCTGCAGGCGGAAAATTTATTGCGGCGTATGTTGTAGGCGATTCCAAAATTGACACTGATGAGCTTAATAAATTCATTGCCGAACGCAAGCCGCCGTACATGGTGCCTGCCGTTACAATGCAGATGGAAAAAATTCCGCTTAACCAAAACGGCAAAGTAAATCGCCGCGTCTTGCCTAAGCCGGAATTGCAAACTGCCGTAGAAGATAACGTCAAAAGAAGTTTCAACGTGTTGGAAAAATCGCTTATTGAGATTATCGGCGGGGTTATCGGCTTGAAAGAGTTCAGCGCGACGACCGAATTAAATTATCTCGGCTTGGCAAGCATTTCAGCAATTAAACTTTCCACGCAACTTTACAAAAAATTCGGCGTCAACATTCCTGTCAAAAAACTTTTAAGCGGCACGCTTGAGACGATTGAAAATGAAATTTTAACCTTCCTGCTGACAAATAAAAAATCTTCCGCGCAGATTTCCTCGCAGGTAAATGAAATTCGTATAAGCAACGTGCAACGCGGCATTTACCTTGAATGTATGAAAAATCCGCTGTCGACTTCGTACAACGTGCCTTTCATTTATAATTTCGATGCTGATACCGACGTTGCCGCACTTTCTGACGCCGTGAAAAAAATTATTGCCGCGCATCCGTCGATTAACGTCCACTTCGAGTTACGCGGTGAAGACATTATGCAAGTCACCAATAAAACTACCGCGTTTGAAATTCCGGTTCATACGCTTGCCGATAAAGATTTTTCCGCGTTTAAAAGTAATTTCGTACGTCCCTTCAAACTTGACGCAGAGCCGCTTTACAGATTTGAAATTGTAACGACATCTTCAAAAGTAAGTTTGTTTGCCGACATTCACCATTTAATTTTCGACGGCACGTCAATGAATTTGTTCCTTTCAAATTTGAAAACGTTGCTTGAAGGCGGTAAGCTGAATCGTGAAGGCGCAAGCTACTTTGACTTTGTGCGCGAAGAGGAAAATAATTTTGCCGAAAATCAAAAATTCTTTGCCGACCTTTTAAAAGATTTTGAAACGGCAAGCGAAATTACGTCCGACGTTCACGGCAAAGTGGACGGTGCGCCGAAAATTTTTGAACAGACAATTTCAAACGGCGTTGAAAATTTCTGCCGCGAAAACAAATTGACGCCTGCCGCGTTGTGTCTTGCCGTTTTGAGCTATGTCATTGCAAGATATACAGCAAATCGCAAAGTTTATCTCACGACGATTTCAAGCGGTCGTGCCAACGTCAAATTCGCTGACACTTTCGGTATGTTCGTCAACACTTTGCCGCTTGCCGCAGAGTTAGAAAATATTTCTGTTGCCGAGTTCCTC
>CAMJNB010000307.1 GCA_946407175.1 uncultured Selenomonadales bacterium
GCAATTTAGTCAATTCGCCTTCGGAAAGGGACGGAAATTTATTAAAAAACAACGTGCTTGAGGAAAGTTCAATCACGGCATCGCCCATAAATTCCAGCTTTTCATTGTCATCAAAAACTTTGCCGTAACTGCGCGAATACGAACTGTGGGTAAGTGCTACGTTTAAAATTTCGATTCGGTTAAACGTAATACCGATATTTTTTTGAAAAGCCTGCAATACCCTTCGACGCGGCGCGTCAATGGGACAGCTGATTAAACCTTCCTTAAGCGTAATTGTTTCGCCGACCAAAACCTTTGGAACTAGTTCTTCTTTCTTCTTTTTCGACAAAATTTATACCTCTTCCCTATTCGGCAAATTTTTTGAAAACGAGACAAGCGTTATGTCCGCCGAAACCGAAAGAATTGGACATTGCAACATTGACAACCTGTTCGCGCGATTTATTCGGCACATAGTCAAGGTCAAGCCCTTCATCGGGCGTTTCGTAGTTAATCGTAGGCGGGACAAAACTTTCTGAAATTGCCAACACCGCCGCAATAGCCTCAACGCCGCCTGCCGCGCCGAGCATATGTCCCGTCATAGATTTTGAAGAGGAGACGGCAATTTTATAAGCGTGTTCACCGAAAACGGTTTTAATCGCCTTAGTTTCGCCTTCGTCATTGAAATGCGTCGACGTACCATGCGCGTTAATGTAGTCAACTTCTGCAGGTGAAACTTTAGCGTCGTCAAGAGCCAGTTGCATGCACTTGGCTTGGTATTCACCCTCCGGCGCAGGGGTAGTAATATGGTAAGCGTCATTGTTTCTGCCGTATCCTACAATTTCCGCGTAAATTTTTGCACCGCGTTTTTTGGCGCTGTCGAGACTTTCAAGCACGATAACTCCGGCACCTTCGCCCATTACAAAGCCACTGCGATTTTTGTCAAATGGTCTTGACGCATGGTGAGGATCGTCATTGTGATCCGAGCAGAGTGCTTTCATAGCGGCAAAACCTGCAACTCCGGCTTGTGAAACGCTTGCCTCTGCGCCGCCTGCAAACATTATGTCAGCCTCACCGTTTTGAATGACGCGGAAGGCATCACCAATGCAATTCGTACCTGTCGCGCAAGCAGTAACTACGCAAGCAGAAGGTCCATGAATGCCGAGAGTAATTGCAATTTGCCCTGCCGCCATGTTTGCAATCATCATCGGAATGAAAAATGGACTGACTTTAGACGGACCCTTGTCAAAAAGTTTTTTGTACTGCAAGTGAAGGGTAGGCATACCGCCGATACCTGCGCCTACAAAAACGCCTGCACGTTCACGGTCAATATTTTCAAGGTCAAGCGCCGCGTCTTCAAGTGCCATTTTTGCCGCCGCAACTGCAAACTGCGCGTACCTGTCCATGCGTTTTGACTCTTTCTTGTCGATAAAGTCATCGGGATTGAAATTTTTGACTTCGCCGGCAATTTGTGACGCATATTCAGCAGGATCAAATTGCGTGATTCGTTCAATGCCGTTACGTCCTTCGCGCAGTCCCGCCAAAAAGTCTTCCTTGCCAATACCAATAGGCGTAACTGTGCCCAATCCCGTGACAACTACTCTGTTTCCCAAATCAAAATCTCCCTTCGTGTAGCTATTAGCGATTAGCCGGTAGCTATTAGCTGGTAGCTTTTAATTTTTAATTTTTAATTTTTAAACTCTTAACTCTTAATTCTTAATTCTTAATTAAATTACCGCTTCTGCTTCGGTGACAAGAGTCGAAATAATTTCTTTCACCGGCAAAATCTTTTCAATGCGCGGCATATACTCACCGGTAAAAACCAGCCCCGTTTCAACGTCACCTTGCTGAGCCCGTGTCAACGCGCGAACTATGCAAAAGTTATGCTTGCATGCCTTAAGACAGGAATCGCAAACCTTAGGCGGAACTCTGCCTTCCATAACGCGCTTTGAAAACGGCGTACGAACTGCACGACCGGGCAAACCTACCGGACTTTGAATAACCACGACATCTTCAGGCTTGGATTTAAGATAATATTCCTTCAGACTCGGCGCCGCGTTTGATTCTACGCTTGCCGCAAAACGTGAACCCATTTGCACGCCGTTGGCACCCATATTCAGCATGTCGACGATATCTTTGCCGTTCAATACGCCGCCTGCCGCAATGACGGGAATTTTAACTGCCGCACGTATAGGCGGAATCAATTCCCGCGCAGAAACGTCCGTGCCTAAATGTCCTCCTGCCTCTTTGCCTTCAACAACGATAGCCGATGCGCCGAGCTTTTCAGAAATTTTCGCAAGCCGTACGGAAGAGACAATGGGAACTATGGGAGTTTGTGACGCCTTGCCGAGTTCAAAAATATCGCGTGAAAAACCTGCGCCGGCTACAATTAAGTCAATTCCCGCATCAATTGCCGTATTAACTATTCCTGCGAAGTCGGACGCCGCAACCATTATGTTTATGCCTATAACGCCGTCGGTAAGAGACCGCGCCAATTTTATTTCGTAACGCAATTCCGGATGTGTCATGCCTGACGCCGCGATTAATCCTATACCGCCTTCATTGGCAACTGCCGCCGCAAGACGCGCCGTCGAAAGTCGAATTGCCATTCCGCCTTGAACAATCGGAATTTTTGCCGTTTTCTTTCCAATTTTAAGTTCGGGAAGTTTCAATCGGCATCCCTCCAATTTTAATCTTTAAAAAATCCCGCGAAGATTTTACCACTTCACGGGATTTGTTACAAGAATCATTATTGCCTGAATTTTTATTTCAGTTTTGAACTTCTTTGATATAATTCACGACATCTTCAACGGTTTTAATCTTTTCGGCCT
>CAMJNB010000308.1 GCA_946407175.1 uncultured Selenomonadales bacterium
GAAAGAACTGTAGATAGAACGAACCGTTCCCGTCTTCAAATAATTTTGGTAGGCGTCATTTATCGCGGGGAAAAATTTTTCTTGCAGTGCTTTAACCGGAGAAAATTTTTTCTTGACGTCGGAATTTTTTTCAACCTGTTCAATAAAAGTTTTCATTTCCACACCTCAAAAGCTTTAATTAAATGTTCTGTGTCAACCGCTTGCATTTCCTTCAAGAAATAACGTGCGGAGTCGATTTTCATTTGAAGTCTTGCCGGGTCGTCTTTCACAATTTGACAACGTTCAAGAGCAAAAATCAAAGTTGCAAATACGCCGTAAACTTTCGCGGTCTCCGCCAAATAAAATTTTTCTTGCGGGGAATAATCTTTGAAGTATTCATCGAAATACTTTTGCCAACACCTATCCGCCTCGTCAACGGTAAAGCCGATCATTTTGAAGTAGAGGTCGGCTAAATTTATCCCTTGAAGTTCAAAAAGTTTGTGCGTTATGTCGTCTGAAAAATGCGGGAACATTTGATAAATGCGGTGAGTGCCGCCAATGTCCCAAACAGGATGTCCGCAACCAAAATCGTCCATATCAATCAAAAGTGGCTTGCCGTCCATAAGCATAATATTTTTTGCGTGAAAATCACAGTGTGCGCCGGAATTTCTGCGCGGCACAATGTCAATGTAATATTTTATCGCGGTAATTTCGTCTTCAGTTAAGAATTCGGCGGAGCTGTCAATAAATTCCGTCACAAGGTCATTGTGATTTTTAAGCGTGCCTTCTTCAAATTTTGTGTTGGCAAGACTTTTGGCAAGTTCAACCATTTCAACCACGTGTCTTTCAAAATCTTTCGGGTTGTCATGCATAAGAGTCGAAAGAATCGTCGCGTTCAAAAGTTCAAGCACAATGCCGAATCCTCTGTCGGTCTTTACAACTTCAAAAGGCATAAGGGTCGGTATGTCGTGAGTAAAAGCAATGCGTATAACTTCAATGACTTTGCGAATTTCAAGTTCAGATTGAACTTTATGAAAAACTTTGAGAATCTGTTCTTCGTTAATGCGGTAAACAGAGCCGTACATTCCCGCGCCCAACAATTTCAGCGAAGTTAAGTCCACGTGGCGCAATTTTTTATACACTTTAACAAACGAAGTTATACCCGTTTCGTCTAAAATTTCGCGAACTTCGCTTGACGTGTTAATTATCGTTAAGGGTCTGTCTTCAAATTTTTTCTCAAATTTAAAAATGACGCGCAGTCCCAATGACGAAATGAACTTTAAATTATCTGCGTCAAAGACAAATTCTTTGGCGTTTTTTAGTTCATCAATCGCAAATAATTCTTTCTCAAACTCGGCGGCATTTGCCGTATTTATCTTTTCAGGCAAAGTTATTTTTAAAGTGCCGTCGTTATAGCTAAACGTCATTGAAAAAATCCTCCGAATTTATTTTACGCCGACTTGAAATTTGTAGCGGCGTTTAAATTTGCCATGATTGAAAGAATTGACGACGTTCCAACCGTGACACTGCCCGCTTACCATAAAGCTTTCACACTTCGACAAAAGATAAAGCGCATAAAAATAATTTACCGTGTTATCTTCGACAAGTCCTGCGTTATCAGCTTGCTCTTTTTCATCAAGTTCACTCAAAAGGCGCATATTGTCAAAATCACGAACGCTGTGACGAACTTGCGAAACAACGCGAATCATAGAGCCGAACTCTTGTTTCATACGATCTAAAATGTCTTGGTCTTCGGTCGCCAAAAAAATTAAATCGTAGCCGTCATCGTCAATCCATTCGCGAATCATAGGCAACATATCATCAACCGTTGCCTGTTGACGTATACCGCTCATTTTTGAAACAATGTAGTCCGTGCCGCGAATCAAGACGCCCAAAACTCTGTGCCTGCCCAAAATGTTTTCGGAGTATTCTTCCATTTCTGCGCGGAAGTTATCCATAAAAATATTTTCATCAATCTCAACTTTGAATTTTGACGCGTGATAGGTCAAGTTCAGATTAGTCACATCGGGCAGATAAATTGTATTTTCAGGCGTCGAATCTTGAGGTTTGGAGGCAAGTTTAAAATACTTATTCAACATTCCTTGCGGATAGCGTGTACAATTTTCTTTGAGGTAAATTTCCCAACCTTCGTGATGCACAATTTCTTTGGCTTGAGTGTAGTAGGAAAGAATGCCGCCGACGCCTACATTTTTCGCTATCGACAATTCCAAGTATTTAATAGCGGAAAGATTTAAATTTGTCAAGGATTGCTTGAAAAAAATTGAATGAAAAGCGGGTGCCGAGCTGATTTTGTGAAAATTGCCTTCCATTGCGCCGGTCAAAAATGTTTTATCAATTATCTGCAACGTTTCATTTTCATCAGTCGCAGGAAATTTTTCAACTATGTGCAGACGCGGATTTTCAGCGATAAAAATTTTGGCAAGCGGATTGAGAAAATAAATTTCAGCCGTCGTATGTTTCAAGGCAAGCCGCGCCATTACTGCGGAATATTCGTTGAGATCATGAAAGAAAACGGCGCGGTGGTCGTTCAAAAGGGAAATGTCAATCGTGTCAAGCGCATTTTCGTCGTAATTCAAGTATGACGGATAAATATCAAAGCCTTGTTTCATTTTTCTGTATTTTTCGGGAACCAAGTCATTATTTTTTGTGTAGGAAATATCATAACTTTTTCCGTCATCTGTGACAACGTGAAAATAACTTTCGCCTTTACTCAATGCCTCGTGAAAAAGATTTTTACCGTGTTTGAGCGTGGTTGCCGGGCGATTTTGTTTTTCAATTATCTGAAACATTTATCCACC
>CAMJNB010000309.1 GCA_946407175.1 uncultured Selenomonadales bacterium
GATTCATTCAGCGCTACGTAATCTTCGCCGATAACTTCAATCAAGCCCTCGTTTACTTTGTCGTCAAGCGTGACAAGCGCGGTAGATTTTTCTTCTTTCGGCGCCTCAATAACTTTGAGTTCGCCTTCTTCGCCCATTGTCAACACGCCGAGTGCCAAAGGTGTGGCGTCCGCACCGCCGCCGCCCGAAGTTAAAAGCAAGCGCGTTTTAATGTCTTCAATCGCAAGCGGCAACATTGCCATGACGTTGTTGTAATTTACGCTGGCCTCTTCCATCATCACGTTAAGCTTGTCGCCTAAGTCTAACTTTTTGGGGTCTTCGTCTTCAAGTTGCACGTACTGCGAATAGACGTAGCGCAACTCTTTACGATTCTGCTTAATGTCTTCAATGATTTTGTGCGGCGAAATTAAATCTGTAAGGTTTTCAAATTTAAAGTCGACGTTAAGCAAACCTTGTGAACGTTTCGTATCGACGAGCGTCAACAACATGCGCAGAAAATCATTTTGCAAGTTGAGGTGAATTTCCGTCAAAAGGTCATCCGGAATTGACTCCGGCTTTTTCAAGGTGTACATAACCTTCTGATTGTTCGCGTTGAAGAAAGAGTAGACAACGGGATCGAACTTTTCAATAAATTCATCAAAACTCTTCACGCTGAGCGTTTCGAGAATCTCTTTGATTTTTTCGTCCGACAAGCTGTCGAACCCCTTCACGTCGCCGACCATTGTCAGCAAGTCCAATTTTTCGGGATTAATCTCCTCAAAAAGAATTGTACCGTTTGTTTGATTAATTATTTTTGCCACAAACAAACCTCCCTTAATGAAATTTTATGTTGTAATAACCAAAATTTCTAAAACTTAATAAACACTTATAAATTTTATCCTAAATCTTAAATCTTGTAAAGAATTTTAATCGACTTAAAAATCTTCTTCCATTTATACGCGCAGACTAAAACTTCATTAAACGCGGTTAATGTTGACTGCCATAATTTTAGGTGATACACTAAATTTAAAAAGTTTTGGAGTTTAAAGCGCTTTGGAGTTTAAAAAGTTTTTGAACTGCCGTTAAAAATGGAAAGGAAGTTTTATTATGTCGACACCGCACAATACCGCAGAGATAGGCGATATTGCCGAAAGAGTTTTGTTGCCGGGCGATCCTCTTCGAGCAAAAGTTATCGCTGAAAAATTTTTAACTGACGTTAAGCAGTACAATTCAATCAGAAATATGTTTGGCTTTACCGGCAAGTACAAAGGCGTCCCCGTGTCAGTGCAAGCTACCGGAATCGGTATACCGTCATTCAGCGTCTACGTGCATGAACTGATTCACGTTTACGGCGCAAAAAAATTGATTCGCACGGGAACTTGCGGCGGTATGCATGACAGTTTGAAACTGCGCGACGTTTTAATAGCTCAAGGCTCGTCAACAGATTCGTCTATCGTCCATCAAACATTCGGCGGCGCGATAAATTTTTCACTGCTTGCCGATTTTGATTTACTTTCAAAAGCTGTGGGCAATGCGAAAAAGTTAAACATTCCGGTTAAAGTCGGCAACGTCATTTGCACCGATACATTTTACAATGACTACAGCGACCAAAACGGCACTTTCACTTCCAACGGTTTGACGCTTGATGAAAAAATGATTCGTCACGGCATTTTGGCGGTTGAAATGGAGTCTGCCGCGTTGTACCTTCTTGCCGCCGCCGCGCAGATTCAAGCGCTGGCAATTTTCACGGTGAGCGATCACATTATCCGCAATGAGCACTCCCCGTCTGAAGAGCGTCAAAAAGATTTCAATGATATGATTAAAATTGCATTGGATACGGTGATTGAGTAACTGGCCTTAGGGGCTGTTTGTGAAATCAAAAACTTTATAAAATTTTTTTGAACCTTTTGAACCTACTTTCTTTTGGCTTTTAGGATTTACTTTTTCTTTGGCGCAAAGAAAAAGTAACAAAAAGAAACATGGCGCGGCTGTTGCGCGTTGACCTTTTCGTAGTTCCAACTTTTACGTACCGTACAAAGGTTACAGTAATTCAAACGTGGTGGACCGCAAGGCAGGTACAGCCGCGCCGCTTTTTTTGATTTACCAATACGTCCCTGATAAAAATAATTCGCTGTAACTTTGTAAATTTACGGCACCAAAAAACCGCTACAGAATTTTTGTAACGGTTCTTTTTTATGTTTACGCCAAAATATTATTTATGCTGAAAAATAATATTTTAGAGGGTCGGTTCTTGGTCAAAAAGATATGCGTAGCGGTTTTTAAATTCTTCGGGCTCCATGCGGAAGGCGTTTGCAAGACCGGGATCGTCGAGGTCAGCTTTTTCAAGACGCATCATAAAGCCGCGTGCAATTTTGTAGTGAACGGATTCGATATTAACGCGGCGGACATAAGTCTTGCCTGTTGCGGGATCGCGAATATCTTCAAAGCGGAGCGGTACGGCTTTATTGTCTTGAATGGTGATGAGAGCGCCGCTTTCACCGCGCATAAGGAATTGCATAGCCTCGTAGCCCAAATTACGCGCGTAGTCTATATCGTAAGCTATAGGCGCCGTGCAACGCAGTTCGTAGCCGATTTCTTTGTCGACGATAGAAATTTTAATGCCGATTCTCTTAACTTCCGCCAAAACTTTTTGCTTGAGAATTTCGCCGAAGTCCAATTCCGCGTAACGAATATGTCCGTGTTCATCAAGTACGACGTTGCCGAGTTCCGCGAAATCTTCTTCCGCAATTTTTTCGATAACACCTTCGGCAATGACGGCGACACCGTAATTTTTGCCGGTAAGGTAA
>CAMJNB010000310.1 GCA_946407175.1 uncultured Selenomonadales bacterium
AAAAAATTTCGTAGTTCGCGCCCATGTCGAAGAGAAAAAAAATTAAAAGCTCCATCAGCGTTTCATTATGCTCCGTGCATGCGGCGGGAATGCAGAATAAAAATTTTTTCTCCCACTCGTAAAAATAAAACTTAGCCGCCGGAAAAAATTGCAACACGGCATCAAAAAAGAATGTTTGCAGACCCTGCGCCGCGTCGTGACGTTGCAGGTAAATCAAAATTATTCTACGTTCATTTTCATTAAGCGCCAAATAAATTTCACGTACCTTGTCACCGTAAACACCGTTACAAATCTCCTCGTCAAGCTTGCATTCGTGCATTGAAGTCAAATGCATTCCGCTTTTCAAATCCAGCATTGCCAGGTAGTGAAACAGACAATTTGAAAGCGGTTCAGATTCCTCAAGCGGTTCAGAATACTTAAGAGAGTCCAAGTCCTCAATCTGTTCAAAATCGTCAACTACACCATTGTAAAACGGCGAAAAAATTTCGTAAAAGCGTATGCAGGGATTGACGCCGATTTTTTTTTCGCCGGTGTAGCTTACTTCCAAGTACGGCGAAAACGGCTTTGTGTCAACGTAAAAATCATTTTCCGCGTCGTAGTTTTGCCAAATGTACCGCATTATTCGACACCTGCCCAGCCAAATTCGGGATAATTTTGATTAAGGTAATGCAACACGTAATTTGCATAGTCGATTTTAAAAATTGAGTTGCCGCCGAATTTTATACAGCATACCGGCTTATTTCTCACGTTGCCGAGTAAAATATTTTCCGGCGGATAAAAGTAGCGGTCGGACTCAGCGTAACTTGCAAGCGGCTTAAAATTCGCGGCATTGAAACTTGCAAACTGCGCGGGACAAATTTTGCCGAATCGCGTCTCATTAAAGCAGGCAAGCACCTTCGCCACGTCGCCTTCCGTTTTCAAGCGTAACTTGTCATTTCTGCGCGGAAAATCATTTGTAAAAACGTCGTCGGACATTTCCGGTACGTCACTCAGCGTAACCTTTTGGTAGTCGCGTTCTTTCAACACGCTGTTGTAGCAAAGCGTAATATTTCTGTCGCCGTTTTCAGTTTTAATGTGTAAATCATCGCAGTATTGCACAGGCAGTACAAAAACTTTTTCATCGGCGTTGAAAGTATGAAAGTATTCATAGCGAATTAATTTGCCGTCCACGCCGATATATTCATCAACTTCACCGCCGCGCCGCATTTCACCGGTCTCAATCTGCACATTCCAAAACAAATTGCCTTTTACAAGCTTGCCGCGCAGATTATTTTTTTCAAGTTCCAAGTCTACTTTAGAATTTTTAACCTCCGCCGCGTCAACGCCAAAAATTTTTATGTCAACTGCTTTTCGTGCGTACGGCGAAAAAATTACGGGACGTTTAATCTTGTACAGCGCGGCAACTTCAAATAAAATTTTTTCTGCGGCAATAAATCTTTCGTGACGTTGCAGGCAGTATGAAAAATTTTTTTCATTGCCGTCACTCGTCACAAGGCGTCCGCGATATTTCAGCGTACAAATATTTTTCAGTTCATCATACGGTGCATTGACAAAAAAAGCGTCCGACATGGTAATTTCGGCGTCATCGTCAAAAATAAATGCGCCGGTGACTTCCTGCTGAAAAAGTCCCCGCGCAGATTCAGTGTCGCCGCTTTTAACAAACTTCACCGCAACTTCAAAATCTTTTTGCCAATCCTGCGTCTTACTTTCGGCGTCAATTCTTGATTCAAGGTCGCTTAAAAATTTTTCTTGTTGCCTTGCAAGCGCTGAAAAAGTTTCTTCCAATATTCGGCGTTTGTCAGCGTCGCTTTTCAAACTGCGGCTTATAATTTTTTTAATTTCGCTTTCAATGTTACTTCTCAAAAGAATCCTCCTTTATGTTAGGGGCTAGGGGTTAGGATATAGGGAAATCATCTCAATTCAATTTTACTGCCGTTCAATTTCAGCGTACTGCCTGCCTTAACATTAGCCGCGCCGCTGCTTTCTGCAGAAAATTCACTGCCGCCAAGTTTAACCTTGCCACTCGATTTAATCTCCGCGTCATTCGCCTTGACTGCAAATTTTCCGCCGGATTCAATCGCAATATCCTTAGTCATTGAAATTTTACCGCTCTTAGTCTTCAAAAAAATTCCCTGCTCATTCAGCGTCACGGAATTTTCTCCCACGACCATTTCAATGCCCTTTTCATTCATCACGATTTTATATTTATCTGAAAAAAATTCAAGCGATTTTTCCTTCAAAAACATACGCTGATTAAAATTGTTGCCGATATATTTATCTTTCACGTTTATACATTCTGCGGCAAGGGGATTTTCACGTACAGCCGACACGCAAAAAATTTCTTCGTTGGTAAAGATAACCTCGACCGCGTCGCCTTCATCAGGTATAAATACAATGCCGCCGTTTTTGCCCGCGTACGGCGTGCGGTAGTCAATCCACAGCGGATTTTTTTTGTCCATATCCTCAATGTATTTGTCGTCGAAAAGCACCTGCACCCTGCCGAGATTTTTCGGATCCTTCGTATTGATAACCTTTGCATGAAGTTTGGCGCTCTTGCACAAGTACGGCTCGATTGAAAGCGGCGGCACGGTTAATTTATGCTCTTCCAATTCGTAGCGAAAAATATAACTTTCATCTTCAAGCCGCAGGGTTAAGCCGACAATTACAAATTCACCGGCAATTTTTTCAAGCGTGACAACTTGACCAATGTCGAAAAAACTTTGTGACTTTATGAAGAATTTAAACTGCTTGCCGACTTTTGATTGGGATATGGACAAAATTTTATT
>CAMJNB010000311.1 GCA_946407175.1 uncultured Selenomonadales bacterium
GACACCGTAATTTTTGCCGGTAAGGTAACGTTTAACGATTGAACCGGTGATAATGTCAACAACCTGCTGAAGGCGGATTTTATCCTGCGGAAATTCTTCGGGAATGATTGTAAGCGCGGCGCCTGCACTGCGTCCCATACCAAGCGCCAAGTGTCCTGCGGTACGTCCCATTGCTATCGTGAAGTACCAGCGATTGTTGGAAGTGCGGGCGTCTTCCATAAGGTTTTGAATTTCAGTTGTACCGAATGCACGCGCAGTTTCAAAACCGAAAGTGGGAATACCGTCCGGCAACGGCAAATCGTTATCAATCGTCTTAGGTACGTGTACAACGTTAATGGTACGTCCGATTTTGCGTGCATATTCAGAGACTGCCGAAGAGCTGAACGCCGTATCATCGCCGCCGATTGTCACAAGGTGGTTTACGCCCAATTCTGTAAGCGTGTCAACAACAGTGTGAAGGTCAGATTCTTTTTTCGTGGGATTAAAACGCGACATTCTCAAAATACAACCGCCGGTCAAATGAATACGGTTGACGTTAGCCGTGTCAAGGCGAATGTAGCTTTTTTCACCGCGTCCGAGATGCGAAAAGCCGTCGTACATACCCAAAACGTCCCAGCCGTTGCGATCCGCCGTATTGGTAACGGCGCTGATAACCGCGTTAATGCCGGGCGCAGGTCCGCCGCCGCAAACTATTCCGACTACATTTCTAACACCGATCATAAAATTATCCTCCTCATATTTAAATTACTTTTTGATTCTGCTAAACTTTTCAACTTCCTGCCGCCGTTATTAATAAATTTTTTGTTAGCTCTAAGCTGTAAGCTGTAAGCTCTAAGCTACTTCCTGTCCATCGCGTCAATGAGTCTTTGTACCGGCAAAATTTTCAGCAACACGCAACAAATTAAAAATTCCGGCACTATCATCATTCCATTTACCGTGAGAGAATAAATTATCGGCGAAGTTCCTTCCGGCGCGTACGACGCAAAGAAAACTACGCCGGATATAAAGTGACAGGCGAATTTCCCTGCGAATACCAAAAACGTCGACACGATAATATTTTGTGAATACAGCGCGGCAAGTCCCACTGCCATTTGCGGTAGCGGATAATCAAACAAAACTTGTATCGGGTGCAGGATAAACGGATCTAAAATTATATTTATGAGACCGAAGATAAATCCTGCGAACATACCGACGGACGCGCCGTAACGGTACGTTAAAAGCATTAGCGGTACCGCCGCCCCCAATGTGACAGAGCCGCCCTGCGGAAAGTGATAAAGCCGAATTTGTTGCAAAATTATCGTCACTGCCAACATCAGCGAAATGTAGACAAGCATTCGCGTAGAAAAATTTATGTGCCGCGCGTACATACAAAAGAAGATTAACAACAGCACGCCTAGCAGTGCAAACATAGTGCTTGGACTTTCGGACATTGTCTGCAGATTTTGTAAAATTTGATTAAACATTTTTTACCTCTTGAAAATTTTTACTGTCACCTATACGCTGTCGAATTTATTTTAGCATTTGTACCTTTAATGTCAATTTGCGAATAGACTAAAAATTTTCGTACAGCTTTACTGTTTTGAATTTACAAACGGCGATTAGGTTATAATTGACACGCTAAAAACCGTGTAATAGATTTGCAATTTAAAGACTGTAATTCAAAAATATTTTGACGTGTAGTTTGTAAGGAGCAAAATTTTATGGAACATTTACCGACATTGAAAAAAATTTTTTCTGATGTACTCGGTAACATTGAAAGAGAAACAAAACTGCGGGCAGTACAAGGATTTTCTGAAGAGCTGGAAAGTTTCAAACAGCGAATAACCGACAATTTTTTTCGGCTTGCGGTTATCGGAGAATTTAGTTCCGGCAAATCCACTTTCATAAACGCGCTTATCGGCAGGGACATTTTAAGCCACGCGACGAAGGAGACGACGGCGGTATTGACGCGCATTATAAATGTTGCCGAAAATGATTCGCGCAGAGGATCGGCAGTTGCGTTTATGAAGTCCGGCGAAAAATTAGAAATAAAAAATCTCGACGAATTGAAAGACTACACGACGGCGGTCAGTACGAAATATCGCGTCGCGCAGGACATAGACGTTGTGGAAATTTATATGCCGCTCATGCACGTCACGCGCCCGCTTATGATAATGGACACGCCTGGATTAAACGGTATTGCCGAAGGGCATTTGGAGCAGACTAAAGAAATTGTAAAGAAGGCGCACGCTTGCATTTATCTTATACAGCAACGCGGGCTTACGAAAGATGATTTGGAATTTCTGCGCGAAAATCTTATGCCTTATCAAAACCGATTTATCTTCGTGCAAAATTTCATTGACGAGTTTAACGAATTTGAAGGCGAAACGTTAGCCGACAGAATAACTACATTACGTAACACTTTGACTGAAAAAGTTTTCGGCAATTCTTTAAAGCACAGTTACTCAATTTGCGGCGTCTCTGCATTACAGTCATTGGCGTCACGCGATACGTCAATAAAGCGGCTTTATGCGACGGATACGGAAGATTTAACTGACGACGACAGGCAACGTCTTTCCGACACATCCAACTTTAAATCTTTCAAAAAAATATTGGAAGAAAATTTTTCCGAGCAAGCTTTAGACGACATTCAATATCGCGACACGGCAGTTGCAATTCTTTCTTGGACAAAAGGGCTGATAGAAAAAATTTCGCGGCGGCTTGATGAGGACAATGAAGTTTACAAGACCAGTCGCGAAAAAAATGCGGCTGAAAGAATTGAACGGCTTATTCAAAGAATACGTGAC
>CAMJNB010000312.1 GCA_946407175.1 uncultured Selenomonadales bacterium
TTTACAATTTCGCAGATGACGCCGGGACCTATCGGCATAAACGCGGCAACTTTCGCGGGAATGAAAATCGCGGGCATTGCCGGTGCCGTCTGTGCGACAATGGGCTTTGTCACGCCGAGTATTTTTTTATGCATAGTGCTGGCGAAAATTATTTTTAAGTACGGCGATTTAGGCGCGATTCACGGCATTTTGAACGGATTGCGACCTGCCGTAATGGCTCTTATCGCGGCGGCTTGCGTCAGCTTTGTACTTCTTGCAGTATGGGACGCGGAGGAGATGCCTGCTGATTTTTCTGCGACGTTTAATCCAATCGGTGCGGTAATTTTAATAGGTGCTTTAATTGCCGTGCGTATGAAAATCGGCGTCATAAAAGTTTTAATCGCGTCCGGTGCGGCAGGTTTAATTCTAGGTAATTTTATCGGCTGAAAGGAGATTTGATTTTGATTCATCTTAACAAAATTGCTTTAGATTTTGAACCCCGAAAAAAATTTTTTTCTAAACTTGCTACCCCGCCTTTATATAGGGAACCTGAAATGAATGAGTTTGAATCTGCGTTTCTTTGCGGACTTATTAAAAAATTTTGTCCCAAAAAAATTATCGAAATTGGTGTTGCGGGAGGCGCCACTACCGCGATAATCTTAGAATGTCTTGAAAGTATTGGGCAAAAATATGAAATGATTTCTGTAGACATTGCACAGAATTTTTATCGGGATACTACAAAAAAAACAGGGTTTTTGGCAGAATCTATAACGGAAGATTTGAAATTTGGAACTCACAAATTTTGTCTCGGTACGACGTTGCCTTTTGTCATTGACGATATAGGCGCCGATATAGATTTTGTGATTTTGGATACAATGCATATAATGCCGGGTGAAAATTTGGATTTTTTGGTGGCATTACCTTATCTTACAAAAGATGCCGTTGTCTGTCTGCACGATATATCTTTGAATCAAACCTCAAATATTCTTCAACACGCTACTACGTCACTTTTTGCTGCTGTAACTGCCGATAAATTTTTGAATCTTATACCAAGAGATGACCATAGCTTGGATTATCCAAATATAGCGGCTTTTCAAATTAATTCCGATACAATGAAAAATATAGAGAATATTTTTTTGACATTGATTTTACGCTGGATATATATGCCTTCCTCAAAAGATTTGAAAGGATATGCAGAAATGTTTACGCGGCATTATTCGCCGGATTTGTCTGTCATTTTTATGCAATCCATAAGGATGAATTACGAAAACTTAGTTAAAGAAGTACAAGCGAAACAAAGATAGAAAAAACTTTTGTATAAATTTTGTTGAAAATATTTTCCCCCTCTGTTACAATTTTGACGAATCAATTTTTTAACACTAAGGGGGAATTTTTCATGGACGATAAGGACTGGGAAGTTTTTAAAAAGAAGTTAAACGCGAAGACCGGCATTGACCTGCAACTTTACAAGGAACCGCAAATGCGCCGCCGTATCGGCAATTTGGTACAGCGCTCCGAGTTCAAAACCTTCACCGATTACTTTGACAACGTTGCCAAAAACAAAGACACTTTTGCGGAATTTATCGAGTACTTGACTATTAACGTGTCGGAATTTTTCCGTAACCCCGATAAATTTGACATCGTAGAAAAAGACGTTATCCCCTACCTTCTCAAGCGTTCGCCGAAAATGTCAATTTGGAGTGCCGGCTGTTCAATCGGCGCTGAACCTTACACGTTGTCCATCATTATGAAAGAACTCACGCCGAATGTCCGTCACCGTATTCTTGCCAGCGATTTGGATATCGACATTTTGGCGAAGGCGCGTGCAGGTATTTACACGGAAGGCGAAATTAAGGCTATGCGTGCCGACCGCAAGACGAAATATTTCACCAAAACTGCCGACGGAAGATTCGCCGTAAAGCCGGAAATTAAATCTGCCGTTGAGTTTAAACGCCATAACCTTTTGAAAGATACCTTTGAAACCGGTTTTGACTTAATCCTTTGCCGTAACGTCGTCATATATTTTACAGACGAGGCCAAAGACCAACTCTATGCGAATTTCTTTAAATCCCTTAAACCCGGCGGCATTTTGTTTGTTGGTGCTACGGAGGCTATTTTGAACTATCGCAAACTCGGCTACACCAGCTACAAGCCTTTCTTCTATCAAAGACCGGAATGATAGGTGTTAGGGATTAGGGAACAGATTTTAACAGCTACCGGCTACAAGCTACCGGCTAATTTAGGGATTAGATAAAAATGCGGCATGAAGAGTTGGAGATTTCGCAATTTGAACGTTTGAAAAAAAATATTGAATGGGCTTATGATAAAAGCAAGTTTTACCGTCAATCTTTTCAACGCGCAGGCGTCACGCCTGATGACCTTAAAACTGTTGACGATATTAAAAAATTTCCCTTTCTGACTTTAACCGAATTGAACCGAGAAGACTCAATGGACTTTTTGACGTTGCCGCTTTCAAGCATTGTCAGAATTAACTACCTTGAAGATTCGGACGCCGGTATTAACGTTGCGAATTTTTACACGAAAGACGACATTGTTAAAAACGTTGAAATGATGACGCGCTGTCTGCATGCGGCGAAAATTTATCGCGGTGCAAGCGTCGGCGTACAAGGAGATTTATCGGACAGCAAGTTTTTGGACGTGATTTACGCGCTTGAGTCAATGAATATCACCGTTGTACCGCTAAGCAACAACTATCGCCAATGGATTAACATTCTTGACAACTTCGCGCTTGACACTCTTATCACTACGCCGAAACTTGCTGTGCAACTTATCATTC
>CAMJNB010000313.1 GCA_946407175.1 uncultured Selenomonadales bacterium
CGCAAAGAAAAAGTAACAAAAAGAAACATGGCGCGGATGTAGTACGCTTGCCGTTAGATAGTTCCGGCTTTTACGTCCGCACAAGGTTACGATAATTCCGGCTTTTACGTCCGCAGCTACGGTACATCCGCGCCTTTTTTTAATTTTGATTTTACAAACAATCCTTAGTTCTTAATTTTTTCAAGCAGCAGTGATGCCGCGCGTGAAAATATTTGGTGCGGTTTCCAAATAAAAAAATTGCGGCAGGTCTGCGGCGGTTCAAGCGGGCGAAAAGTAAGTACAGAGTCTTCATTAAGATTAAGCAGCATGTCAAGGCTAATCACGTACCCTACGCCTTCCTCCGCCATAAGCGACGCATTGTAAAGCAAAGTGTACGTTGCAACGATATTCAGCGCACTTTCGTCATTGCCGAGCCAGTTCAACAATTCTTTTTGTGCAAGCGATTGTTGGGACATAATCAAAGGCAGTCCGTTCAAATCTTCTGCGCGAATTTTTTCAAGACGTGCAAGCGGGCTGTCCTTTCGCATAATCACGCCCCACGTATCCTTGTGCGCAAGTTCAATGTAGCGGTAATAATTCGGCGGCTCCGACTGAATTAAAAAGCCGAAATCCAGCGTGCCTTTTTCCAAACCTTCCTTGACGCCGCTGTAATCCATACTGTACAAGTGACAGTTAATGTGCGGAAAATCTTTGCGCAGTTCATAAACGGCACGGGCAATAATTCTCATACCTGCCGTTTCGCCGCAACCTATTTTAATGTTGCCGCTGACACCTTCGCGCGAATTTGAAATTTCGTCGACGGTTTTTTCCATTAACGAATTTAATTCTTCTGCGCGCTTTTTTAAAAGATATCCCGCCTCTGTCAAAGTGGTACGCCGACTGCTCCTGAAAAAAAGTTTTACGCCCAATTCCTCTTCCAAATCCATTAGCTGACGAGAAAGCGCAGGTTGAGATAAGTTCAACTCCGCCGCCGCACGAGAAATATTTTCCGTCCGCGCAGTTGCCAAAAAATATTTCAGTACGCGAAATTCCATTAATGTCACCTCGCCGTATCGGATAAAATTTTATGCGTTTCAATTATCGCCCGTCATTAATTATAAGTATTTGTTATTCTAATGTCTCCGTGCTATCATTTCAACATAAAATAAAATTTTTTTCCAAGTGAAAAGGAGAGTTACGGCGATGAAATTTTTCAGCAAGAAGAAAACTGCATTTATGGTGGCGGCAATGTTGGCGGGAAGTTTTATTTTCGGCGGCGCTGAATCTACGAGTTATGCGGCGGTATCGGTGGGAACTTTGGCGGCGGCGTCACAGATGAAAAATTCGTCCATAAGCAATCTTACCGATGACACGCGCGTTTTTAATGTCGACAAGTCCATTGAAGTAAAAAACGTCCGCTTTCAAAATCGTTACGGCTTTGAAGTTGCGGGACATATGTACTTGCCGAAAAATTTTGACGCGAACAAAAAATATAAAGCAGTCGTTGTTGCGGGACCTTTCGGCGCCGTAAAAGAGCAGGCGTCCGGCTTGTACGCGCAGGAGATGGCTAAAAACGGTTATGTTGCAGTTGCCTTCGATCCTTCCATGACCGGTGAAAGCAGCGGCATTCGCAGAAATATGGGTTCGCCGGAAATTTTTACTGAAGATTATCACGCGGCGGTAGACTTCGTTTCCAATTTAAAATTTGTAAATCCAAATCAAATCGGCGCTATAGGAATTTGCGGACTTTCCGGCATGGCAATTACGGCGGCGGGAAGTGACTCACGCATAAAGGCTGTGGCAACTTCGGCAATGTACGATATGAGCGAAAGTATCGGCGACCATTACGCAGGTGACTACTACACGGCGGCGCAACGTGACGCGGTGA
This sequence comes from uncultured Selenomonadales bacterium, assembly GCA_946407175.1. The sequence goes on from CAMJNB010000313.1 coordinate 1,868, forward strand.
AAAGACATTTGGCGAAAATGCGTGACGAAGAGGCTAAAACCGGCAAATCCATTCGCGGCGCACATGAGTTAGGCCTAGACGCGGCAGGTAACATTCAAACTTTTGATTTAATGTTCCCCGACAAACTTCCTGCGGACGCCAACCCCGTCATAAGAGATTTTTACAACTACTATGTCGGTCGTGCCTACCACCCGCGTGCGATTAACTCCAATACCTCTGCGTGGGATTCAACTACGCCTTACGGCTTTTTCGATTTTAACTTAATGGACAACATTGACGAACTCGGCAACAAGCCTGTCCTGCTGATAACCGGCGATAAGGCGCACTCAAAATATTTTTCAGATAACGTCTATGCGAAAATCAGCGGCAACAATAAAGAAGAAATTGTAGTGCCGGACGCGACGCACGTTGACCTTTATGACCAAATGGACAAAATTCCGTTCAAACGTTTGGTAGAATTTTTCAATGCAAATTTGAAATAATAAGTCTAACCCCTAATCCCTAATCCCTAAAATAAACTTGATTTTATCCTTTCAAGCACGTAAAATAAGCTAAACTTTGAAAGGAGTTTTTTTATTTAAATGGGTATACTCGACAAAATTAAAAGTATCTTGCCGAAGAGAAAACCGCCGGAGCCTGTCAATAACGTGCCGAAGGAAAAAGAAAATATACGCAAAACTTTCGGCGTGTACTGCAACAGCAATCACGGTACGAGCGACGGAAAACTTTGTCCGAAATGCACCGCGCTTTTGACGACGGTAATGCTTAAAATTCAGCGTTGCCCCTATGGCATAAGCAAGCCGGTCTGCGATAATTGCGAAACGCCTTGTTTTGGTGAAGACGCCACGAATAATTTTTTGGACGTTATGAAGTCCGAACGTAAGAAAATGTTTTTGG
>CAMJNB010000314.1 GCA_946407175.1 uncultured Selenomonadales bacterium
TTATAGCGCGAATTAAGTCAAACGGAATTAATATGTAGTCACGTAATCCACGAGTGACCGGCTCTCTGTATTCGGCGTCATCGCCAAAAATTATTTCGGGATTAAGCCAGCGCGTTATGTCAGACCATTTATCGCAGAAGTCAACGATATTTACGGTTTCCGTGCCTCCTGCACCTACGCCGCGCAGACCTCTCCCGACCATTTGCATTAAGAGTGCATCGCTTGAAGTGGGACGCGTCAAGAAGACTGTTTGAATGTCGGGAATGTCACTGCCTTCAGTCAAAATATTTATGTTAATCAGCACGTCGATATGATCGGGGTGGTTATTGTCCCTGAACCGCTGAATAACGTCGTTATTTCGTGTACCTTTGTTCCAAGTGTAGACAAAATCGCTTTTAATTCCGCGAGCACGCAGGGCGTCATTGAGTGCCATACAGTGAATGCCGTTAAGCGCGAAAATCAATGTCTTGCCGTACTTGTCACGGTTTTTAACATACTCATCAACAATGATGTCGTTACGCTCATTCGTCCGCGCAATTTTGTCGACAAGAGTTTCCGGCATTTCTCCCATTTTCTGAATTTGTCCAATTTCTTTTTCGTCAATGATTGTTTCAATATCAACATTTGTTTGAACTGTATGCGGAATAGGTTTTGCAAGTGTACCGTTGGAAATGAGTTTGCTCATTGGTATGGAAAAAATAATTTTTTGGTCAAAAATTTTTCCGAGTGCGGCAGTGTCTCTATCATTGTGACGAACGGGCGTGGCAGTCAAGCCGAGAAGTTTTGCGTCGGGAACTTTTTTGCGAATTTTATTTATAATTCTGCGGTAAGTAGGCGCAAGTGCGTGATGAGCCTCGTCAACCACAATGATAACTTTTTTTTGCAAACTTTTTTGCAGACGCTTTAAATTTGTATATTGACCGTCCCTGTTGGCATTGAGACTTTGTACCATAGAAACAATTAAATCGTCGTCTTTTTCCAGCGCCTTTGCCGAAGAATGTTCGCTTGAAACGCAGACCATTGTAAAAGTTTTCGGCGGGTTGTCGGTACCTGCTTTGATAAGCGGTACAAGTTTGTAGAAAACATTAGCCGCCTGTTCAACAAGCATAAAACGGTGCGCCAGCCAAATAATTTGGTAACCGCGCGACGCCATTTCTTTTAACAGAAAATATACACTGGTCAACGTCTTGCCGCTGCCGGTAGGCATTTGCAAAATTCCTGACTGCCCGTCCTCTGTCAAGAAATATTTTTTCATGGCATTAACGGCGTCTTCTTGGTAAGGGTAAAGGTGAATTTCATCAGTAAGTTTTGTTTCTGCAAGATTAATTGTAAGCGGTTTTGGAAAGTTTGTTTCATTGATTTCATCTACCGCCAATCCTTCGCCGATTAATTCATGCAGATAAACGTTAATGAGAGTTTGAGAAAGTTTTTTCTGTTTCAAATTCATTAACGCAGATTCTCTGTCTTCTTTTCTGCTGAAGTCCATAAGGTCGGGGCGATCCATATTCAAAATGTCGCCGTAGTTCATGGCGGCAAGGCGCCGAATCACCGATTGCAAATGCTTACCTTCCGGCAGAAAGTATTCCTCAATTTCGCGGCGATAATCACGGACAAATTTGTCATCGGGATACGCGCAGATATCATCAATATAAGGTACAAGAAAATCTTTGTCAGTGTAAGTAGTTTCCGGCTTAAGACTCTGCGGCGTAGTTTGGCTGTAGACAACCGCTTTCAAAAACGTAAGCGAAAAATTACTCCAGCTGAAAAATTTTTTATTAGCCATACATCTCAACTCCTTAAGTTTTTGGTTTACTGTTTATGCCGTGATTATAGCTGAAAATTTTTCGTAGAGTTGGACAAATTGTCCACAAATTTTAAATAATATTCAAGCCGTATTTTTTGCAGGTATCAAGAAAAGTTCCTATGTCATCGCCGTCTTGAATTGCGTTTACTATCAATGCATCAAAAAGCTGTTTATCAGGCTCTAAAGAATGTCCCTGCAGTGTAAAAAGCTCATCACTTTCTTCAAGTGTCAGCGGGGTACCTACACAAAGTTTTGCAACGCTTTCACGCGTAATTTTTCTTGAACGATTCAAATATTTTCGCATTATGCTTTCATTGATTTGACAACGAACTTCTAACTGTGCAAAATTTTTGTACTTGGTCGTAAAAATAGTTGTAAACTTTTTTCTCAAAGTATTCATCTGGTCATCGGCGGAAGGCGGCAATTTCGTACCGTCAATTGGTCGATAACTTTTTTGCGTAATGTCTTGAGGAAAGGTTATCCCGTCGAACTTAAAATTATGTGTTTTGAGAAATTCTTTGGTTATTCTTATCATAATATGCACCTCAAATTTTAACGATTAGGAAGTTGACAAATGAACAAAAATAATTTCGCACCGATAGCCGATGCAATGCAAAAATACTCTGCGGACGGCGCACTTGCCTTTCATACGCCGGGACATAAACAGGGACTCGGCGCACATTCGCTTTTAAAAAATTTGGTGACGGCGGAAGGCTTGCGGCAGGAAGTTTCGCTCATGGAAGAGTTGGACGACTTGCACAGCCCGCACTCCTGCATAAAGGCGGCAGAAAAATTCGCGGCAGAACTTTGGCACGCGGACGACGCCTTATTTATGATAAACGGCACGTCAAGCGCCATTCAAGCCATGATTCTTGCGACGCTTAAGCCGAATGATTTAGTTTTCGTACCGCGAAATTCTCACCGCGCAGTTACGGCAGGACTAATCTTG
>CAMJNB010000315.1 GCA_946407175.1 uncultured Selenomonadales bacterium
TAAAATGCCGTTACTTGCTGGATTCATGGTGCCTCATCCTCCGCTGATCGTGCCCGCAGTGGGCCGGGGCGGCGAGGCAGAAATAGAAGAGACAACAAGGGCTTACGAACGGGTGGCGGATGAGATAGCCGCCCTCAGACCCGATACCATAATCATAACCAGTCCCCACAGCATTATGTACAACGATTACTTTCACATTTCGCCCGGCGAATCAGCACGCGGCGACATGTCACAATTTCGTGCGCCGCAAGTCGACCTTACGATAAACTACGACACGGAATTTGTTAAACGCCTGAGTGACGTGGCGGCAAGTGAAAATGTCCCCGCCGGTACAATGGGCGAGCGTTCGGCGAAATTGGATCACGGTACCATGTTGCCGCTTAGATTTTTGGAGCAGGCGGGTTTAGACTTAGGCAAGGTGAAATTTCTGCGCATTGGTCTTTCCGGCTTAAACGCGGCGACTCATTATAAATTCGGTCAAGAAATTTCCCGCGTTGCCGACGAATTGGGCAGACGTGTTGTTTTCGTGGCAAGCGGCGATTTGTCACATAAACTTAAAAAGGACGGCCCCTACGGCTTTATCAGTGAAGGTCCGCAGTTTGACAAAGAAGTTATGGAGATTTTGGGCGACGGTAAATTTTTGGAACTGCTGACAATGGATTCGACAATGTGTAACCGTGCGGCTGAATGCGGCTTGAGAAGTTTTTGGATTATGGCAGGTGCGCTTGACCGTAAGGCTGTAAAGAGTGAAAGGCTGTCTTATGAAGGAACTTTCGGCGTCGGCTACGGAATTGTTTGGTTTGACATTACCGGTCAAGATGATTCGCGCAGATTTGATGAAAAGCTTGTCGAGTTTAAACATAATGAATCAATCAAGCGGCAGGAAAATGAAGACGCCTTTGTAAAATTGGCGCGGCTTAGTCTTGAAACTTTTGTTAAGACGCATAAGCCGGCGGAACTGCCGAAAGATTTGCCGGACGAGTTGACTAATCGGCGTGCAGGTGCGTTTGTCAGTTTGCACAAAGACGGTGCATTACGCGGCTGTATCGGTACCATTGCGCCGACTACCGACAACATTGCGCAGGAGATTTTGCAAAACGCCATTTCAGCTTGTTCACGCGATCCGCGCTTTTCGCCGGTTGAAGTTGATGAGCTTGACGACATTGAATACAGCGTTGATATTTTAGGTGAGGCGGAGCGCATTTTCAGCCTTGACGATTTGGACGTAAAAAAATACGGCGTCATTGTTGAAAGCAAAGGGCGTCGCGGTTTACTTCTGCCCGACCTTGAAGGCGTCGATACCGTTGAAGATCAAGTACACATTGCCATGAGAAAGGGAGGCATTCCAATTACTGAACCGATTGACATTTGGCGCTTTGAAGTTATCAGACATCATTAAAATTTTTTTTCACAGCTTAAATTTTCAGCGTAACGATAAACATTTGGCACAAAAAAAATAACCGCTCATAGTTCGAGCGGCTTTTTTATTTTTATAAGTGAATTATTTACTTTTTTTTGTTTTGATTATTTGAAGGAATTATAAGTGAAGTTTTGAAATTAAATTTTGTACGCGAAATTTTTAATGTCGACGGCGATACCGGAAACTGTCAAAAAAACTTTTTCGGCGTGCGCGGCAATTTGCTGATTGGCAAGACCGGCAATATCACGAAAAATTCTTGCCAATTTATTTTCCGGCACAATGCCCGCGCCCACTTCGTTTGTAACAAAAATTATTTCGGCGTTTGAATTTTCAGCGGCTGTTATCAATGCGCCAATTAAATTTTCGGCGTCACGATAAATTTTTTCTACGTCATCAAGATTCGCCGCGCAGATAAAATTACTTAGGTAAATCGTCACGCAGTCAAATAAAATCGTGTCGAAATTTTCAGCCGCCTGTGAAATAATTTTGTCGGCATCAAAAGGCGCCTCGTACGTCGTCCAAAAATAATTTCGCCGCGCTTGGTGAAGTTTAATTCTGTGCGCCATTTCTTCATCAAAAATCTGCGCGGTTGCAATGTAAGCGGCACGGCTTGCACCGGAGTTAAGCGCCAACTTTTCGGCAAATTTACTCTTGCCGCTACGTGCGCCGCCGGTTACCAAAATAATTTTTCCCAATGCATTCACCTTGATTTAAAAATTTTATTTTTCTTTTTAGCTGTTAGCCTTTAACCGCTAATAGATAATGGCTAATGTCTAAAAGCTAATTAATCGCGCGAATCGTCAATCAAGTACAAAATCGCATTGACGGCGGCGACGGCAATGGGACTTCCGCCCTTCGTACCGGCAACGGTTATGTAGGGAATTTTATCCTGCTCGGCAAGTGCAAGCTTTGAATCAGCCGCGCCGACAAAACCGACTGGGACGCCGATTATAACTGCGGGCGAAATATTTTTCTCGCGTACAAGCCGCAACACTTCAAACAAAGCGGTGGGCGCATTTCCGACTGCAACAATCGCGCCGTTGAGCTTTTCGCCGAAAATCCGCATTGCCGCCATTGAGCGCGTGATATCATTTTCCGCCGCAAATTTTTTCGTGTCGTCATCGGCAACTTTGCAAAAGACTTCGCCGCCGAATTTTTTCAGCGCGCGCTTGTTAATGCCGGTACGTACCATTTCGACATCAGTAAAAATATTTGCGCCGCGCAGAATTGCCGCCTTAGCCGCGTTGACAGCCGCAGGGTGAATTTTTATCAGCGGCGCATATTCAACGTCACCTGCCGCGTGAATGATTCGCGAAT
>CAMJNB010000316.1 GCA_946407175.1 uncultured Selenomonadales bacterium
TAAATAGGGTTGGGGCATCGACCCTTGCAGGAGACCTTGTAAGACTTAAATTTTTAAGCATTGGTTGATGATAGCAGAATCCCCCGCCTTTAGGCGTGGGGAGTATGTCAAGTTCGTCCATGCGGTTTGAACTGAGAAACATTGCCTTAACCAATTCGGCGCTTGTAAGAGGAATTTTTCCGATATTAAGCCGCGTAAACATTGCAACAGCATCCGCTGTATCGTCCACTTCGTACCAAATAATTTTCACGTTGTAAGCGAAAAGATTTTTTATGTCAAGCATAATTACGGAAGATTCACCTTTTTCGCTGAACCACTTTTTAATTTTTTCATAGGCATTTGCCATAAAATGAAAATCTATATTTTCTTCGCGATGATTTAATAGTGTGGAAAGATTTGATAAAAAATTTGCAGATCTGTTTCGTGTTTCATATGACAAAGAAAATTTTGGTGCGCCGATAAAATTACCGCCGATTTCATACATATATTGATAAATCAAAAATAAAGTAGTCAAACGTTGTTGACCGTCAATCACTTCAAAAAAAATTTCGCCCAACTTTCTTACCACAATCGGCTGAAGGCAATAATTTTTTGAATCATTCAGCGGATTTTTTCCGGAGCCAAAATTTAACAAATTATAAACGTCGTCAAGCAGGTGCGTAACTTCTTCCGTACCCCAACGATAGCCGCGCTGATAATTCGGAACAAAAAATTTTCCTTCAATTTCATTAACAAATCTTGTTATTAATTTTTCATTGGTCATTGCGTCACTTCCCATTGATTAAATAAAACTTTGACAAATTCTACAAAAAGCCTAAAATTAATCAGCTGTATATTTCTTTTAAAATAATGAATAAATTTTACAGCGCAGAAAATTTTTAATCAAGGAGGCATGGCGGCAATTTCATCTGCAGATTAATGAAGAGGATTTGTCGCAACAGGTATGAAAAAAATTATTGTAATTCCGGGTGACGGTATCGGCAAAGAAGTTACCGCGTCGGCTGTCGAAGTTTTGAAAAAGATTGATGAAAAATTTAAAATTGGCTTGGAATTTGAGGAACGCGACGCAGGCGGCACGGCTTATGAAAAATTCGGTGAACCCCTTCCCGCCGCAACTCTCGACGCTTGCAAGGCGGCTGACGCGGTTTTATTCGGCGCGGTTGGCGGTAAGAAATGGGACACTCTGCCGGTACACCTTCGCCCTGAAAAAGCGCTGTTCGGTCTTCGCAAAGGTCTTGGTCTCTTTGCAAATTTGCGCCCTGTCAAAGTTTACACGCCGCTTATTGACGGTTCACCGCTTAAGCCGGAATTGGTTGAAGGCTCGGACCTTTTGATAGTGCGCGAATTGGTAGGCGGAATTTATTTCGGTGAACGTTGCGAAAGTGAAATTGTTGACGGCGTTGAAAGTGCGTGGGACACTGAAAAATATTCCGTGCCGGAGATTGAAAGAATTTCTAAGCTGGCATTTGAAACGGCTAAACTTCGTCGCGGCAAGCTGACTTCTGTCGATAAAGCCAACGTTTTGGCGTCTTCTCGACTTTGGCGCCGCGTCGTGAACGAAATGGCTAAAGATTTTTCAGACGTTGAGGTAAATCATCTGTACGTTGACAACGCCGCAATGCAACTTGCCGTAAATCCCAAACAGTTCGACGTTATAGTCACGTCAAATATTTTCGGCGACATTTTGAGTGACGAAGCGGCAGTTATCGGCGGTTCAATCGGTTTAATGCCTTCCGCATCAATCGGCGAACTTACAAGCCTTTATGAACCTATTCACGGATCGGCGCCGGACATTGCGGGTAAAAATATCGCCAATCCTATGGGCGCAATTTTAAGTGCGGCTATGCTCCTTCGCTACAGCTTGAACAATTCCGCCGCCGCAGAGGCAATAGAAAAAGCCGTTGACAAGACTCTTGCCGACGGCTATCGTACTGCCGATATTTTCCAAGAAGGATTTAACAAAATCGGTACTGAAGAATGCACCAAGATTATTTGTGACAGACTTTAAATATTTGTCAGTCTTTAATTGCTACGGTAACATTTTTCCGTATCCGGTATATCTTTTCTTAGGTTTGGCGTTATCGTCACTTTCTACCGCACGTAAAACGGTCGGGTTGAATTTAGACGCTACAAGGCATTCGCAAAAGGTTTTGAATAAATCTGCGCGGTCAGTGAAGTCAGATTTACCGCCTTCCTCCGCAATGTAAGATTTTATTGTTTGCGTGGAAATGACGCCGGTAGTTTGCAGTTGAGTTAAAATCGCGTAATCGAACGGCGTTTTGTATTCTTTAGCTGCCAAAAAATCTTTTACCAATCTGAAAAGCAACGGGTGAAAAGTCGCGCCGCCTATTTCTGCAACCGGTACGTCCGCCAAATTTAAAACTGACGGTTTAAAAATATTTTCAAAAGGGTCGGCGCCTTTATCAAGTTGCGGCAAATTGAAGGCGTCGTCTATTGAAAAATAGAAATGCCCTAATGAAGGAAAAATTTCTAAACTCGAAAATGTGACGGTTAAATTATTTTCCGTCAAACACGCATCTCTTTTTTCGGATAATCTCGAAAGACAAATGTAATAATGTTTGTCAATTTTGAGATTATTTTTTTGTGCAAGCATGCTGATATTTAAATCTTGCGGCAAAAAATAAAATTCACCGTCAAGGCGAATGACGCCGGAAGTTAAAATCAAATTTTGATTTTGAATGACATAATCCAAGCCGCAAATTATTCCGTCGCCGT
>CAMJNB010000317.1 GCA_946407175.1 uncultured Selenomonadales bacterium
TATCGACACTGCTTTTTCAACCGGCTTAATCCCTGCGAAAGACAATCACTACAGCGAAGAGGAATTGAAAATGCTTGACGCGGAAGGTTTTATGCGGCTTTATAAAATTTTCGGCGCTGAAAAAATTATTTTCGGCACGGACAGCCCTTGGATGGCGCAGGGCACGCCGATTGATTTCATTAACAGCCTGCCTATTGGTGACGCCGATAAAAATAAAATTTTCGCCGGCAATGCGGCTAAACTGTTAAACTTAAAATAGCGAAAAAAAATATCAGTGAAAAAATTTTTCCACTGACTAATCTCTAATCTCCAAGCTCTAAGCTCTAAGCTAATAGCTAATCGCTAAACCTCCGCAATTTCGTCCTGCGACAAAGATTTCAAACCTTTACCTGCCAAAAGACTTTCCGCCGTCTTGGTATCACTAACGCGGAAAATCATAAAGGCGCTTTTTTGTCCCGCGAAGGCGTACATATATTCAATGTTGACGTCGACTTCTGCAAATTTCTGCAAAAGATTATTCAAACTGCCCGCCTCGTCCGAAATGCCGTAAGCCAAAACCGGCGTAAACGTTGCGACGAAGTTTGCCTCTTTCAAAACGTTGGTAGCCTCAAAAACGTCATTTACAATCATTCGTACAATGCCGAAGTCTTTTGTATCGGCAAGCGACAAGGCGCGAATGTTGACATTATTCTTAGCCAAAACTTCTGTCATTTTATTCAGCGTGCCGGGTTTATTTTCCAAAAACACGGAAACTTGATTGACGCTCATACTATCACCCGTTACTGAGAACTTATAAAAAGTTGTAAACCTTTATGTCTCATTCCTGATTCAACGCGTCCGATTTTGCCTCAGCTACTTTCGTTTGGTGTGACGCTCCACAGGCTTGAATTCCCCGCTAACGTACGGGTACATATACAGGTTTCCTTTTACGTGAAATTTCCTGCATTTTATCTTTACTGCGCTCGGAATTTTACAGCAACAACGTTCACGAGTTGCCAACCGCATATCCCAACTTTTCAAAGAACCAGCTGGATTTTAGCACAACTAAAGTTTTTTGGCAACATAAAAGTTTTTCAGTAACGGTCTTCACCTCCCTACATTTTTGATTATTTTATAATTTATTATAAGTTTTTTTCAACTGTTAAAACCCTTCCTTGAATTAAATTTTACTGTCTGTTTAAATTAAATTTTACGCTTATCAATAACGCGAACGGCTTTACCTTCACTGCGGGTAATGGATTTCGGCGCGACGAGAGAAATTTTCGCCTTAATGCCGAGCATTGAACGCAAGCCGTCTTCCAAAACTTTTTTGCGTGCTTGAATTTCGCCGACGTTATCAGTGAACATGTCAGGCGTCATTTCAACGTTAATGTCGAAAGTATCGGTATGGTTCACGCGGTCAACGATAATTTGATAATTCGCCGCGTAACCGTTTTTAAGCAGTACCGTTTCAATTTGACTGGGAAATACATTGACGCCGCGAATGATTAACATATCGTCGGTGCGACCTTTAAGGCGCGTCATCTTTATCAGTGTGCGACCGCAGGAACATTTTTCACGTGTCAAGCTGCAAATATCGCGCGTACGATACCTAAGCAACGGAAAGGCTTTTTTGTCAAGACAGGTGAAGACCAATTCGCCGAGTTGCCCTTCCGGCAACACTTCGCCTGTTTCGGGATTGATAATTTCAGGGTAGAAGTGATCCTCTTGAATATGCATGCCGTTTTGTTCGGAGCATTCGCATGAGACGCCGGGACCGGAAATTTCTGTCAAGCCGTAAATGTCATAAGCCTTAATTCCCAACGTTTTTTCAATGTCGCGGCGCATTTCTTCCGACCATGCCTCTGCACCGAAAATGCCGATTTTAAGCGGAATTGTTTCCGGCGTGTAACCCATTTCTTTCATTGATTCGCCTAAATACGCGGCGTAGCTGGGCGTGCAACAAAGAATAGTAGCCTGCAAATCCATAATGAACATAATTTGGCGTTCGGTGTTGCCGGAGCTTGTGGGAATGGTCAAGCAACCTGCCTTATGTGAACCGCCGTTAAGACCGGGACCGCCGGTGAATAAGCCGTAACCGTAAGACACTTGGCAAACGTCTTTTTTAGTACCGCCCGCCATCATTATCGCGCGTGCGCAACATTCTTCCCAAATATCAATGTCATGTTGCGTATAAAATGCCACAACCCGCTTGCCGGTAGTTCCGGACGTGGATTGAATACGCACGCAATCATCAAGCGGCAAGGCAAGTAAGCCGTAGGGGTACGCCTCTTTCAAGTCAGCCTTTGTCAAGAAGGGCAACTTGTACAAATCGTCGACAGATTTAATGTCGCCTGGCTCAACGCCTTTGTCCTGCATTTTCTTGCGGTAGTAGGGGACGTTGTCCCAAACGTGCTGAACCTGCGCGGGAAGTAATTTGTTTTGAATTTCGCGCAGTTTTTCCACAGGCGCGCACTCAATTTCCGGCTGGAAATAATGTTCCATAAAGTTTTCCTCACTTCCAAAATTTGTTAATTCTTTTAGAACATTAACATTATAGTTGTTGAAAGAAAATGTTGCAAGGGTTAGCTTGGAGCTTTTAACTTTTAGGTGTTGTTTGTAACTTCAAAATAAAAAAAGACGGCGCGGATGTATTCGCTGCGATCTACCACGTCGGAATTACCGTAACCTTGTACGTACGCAAAAGTTTGAACTACGAAAAACCCTGCGAGCAACATCCGCGCCATGTTTTC
>CAMJNB010000318.1 GCA_946407175.1 uncultured Selenomonadales bacterium
TTGCGGCACTCACACCGCTATAAATTTTTTATTTCAGAAGATATTCCAATGAATTGTTTTCCGACTTTGATACTCAATATTTACGTCCGGTTCTTTCTTAATGTCGACTCCGTTAGAACGAGCATAAAATCCGCCCGCAATTTTTTCGAGTTCGTCATCGTTCAACTTTTCCAGTTCCTCATTGATTTTCTTGAGATTGTCTTCGCGTGTTGCCATTTTTAAACTTCCTTTCAATTTTTATTTTCACTTATTATACGTGCCAACTTCAAATTTATTAATAGCTTTAAAAATTATTTTTCAATCAGCAAATCGTATTCGGCAATGGCTTGATTCAAAATCTTTTCAAAATCTGAATAAAGGTACAAGCCGTCCGAATTAGTCTGCAGGTTTTTAAATTTCAGCGGAAAAATTTTGGGCGGATTGTTCAAGTCCAACACGTCAACATTTTCAATTTGCGACGTACTTTGGTAGACAAGATTTACTTTTGCGTAATTTTTGCCGTCAGCGCCGATTCTTTTTTCAATCACCAACTTTGCACCGAGCGGCGTCATTTTTTCAAGACTGTCCGGCAGATTATAACTTTCAACGCCGAGCGCCGACAAAACCATTGCAAGGGTTACGTCGTGACCGCACAAAAACGTAAATTTTCTATCGGTGTTTGAAAGTTCATCGCGCATTAAAATTAACATCGGATTGATATGCGCCGTCGCCCAAGTTCGCCATTCAAAAATTAAATGTACTCCAAAATAACTTGCATTTGTTATATTTTTCCAATCATTTTCCGTCAATTTTTTGCCAAATAAATTTTTGGTCTCGTAATACTGCATAATAAGCGCATCGCTTGCACGCATTGCCAATCGCAAATTTCCTTCGACATATGGATTTTCTCCGATATTAAAATCAGCGACAGAAAAATTTTTCAAATGATTTTGTTTAGCGTACGGCGAATTTTTGAAGTCCAAAATTTTTTCGGTAGACTTTGCATAACTGCTCATCTTCTTTTTCAGCATCTCTACGCCGCCGGATTTAGCTTTCTCCTCATTCAGACGATTAAAATAATTCTTGTTTAGATTTTTTGAGTTTGACGCAAGAAATACCGGATCTTTTTCATTCACGCCAAATTTATACTCAACATTGACATCGGCTACGGGAAAAAGTGCGGCGGAAAAATATTGCGCGGTGGCTATCGTGCGCTGAAAAGAGTTTGCGTAAAACCTAACTTCATTTTCTTTCGGGACGTAATTTTCGGGAAAAAAATTTTCGTCGGCAAGATAAAGGCGGAAATATTGTCCCATTGAAGTTTCAAGCAACGCGCCTTTTAAAGAAAGTTCACCGGCTTTAACTTGCCAATCAAACCAATTATGCGGCGTCATTTGACCTATTTCGGAATCTTTCGTGACAAGCGGCGCGCGCAGGTTGTGACGGCTTAAAATCAAAACTTTTTCCAGCTTGTAATTTTGTTCGGCATAAGCAAAATTCGTAAGCGAAAATATAAAGCCGATTATAAAAAACAAATTTAAAATTTTTTTCACGACATGACCTCCAAATTTGATGCGGCCTTCAAATTTGACACGACCTTAAAATTTTTATTCAAGCAAAATTTCTCTGCGACGACGGCGGGTACCGGTAATTTCACGGCGTCTGCCGTTTTTAATTTCGCGCAGAATCAAGCACAAATTATCGTACAAAGTCTGATTCGTCAGCGAAGTCAATTCCGTTTTCAAGCGGTGTTCAATGTACAAAGAAATCTGCGCGGAGCTGATTCGTCTGCCGCTCAAAACGGCGAAACAAAAATTAAAATCTTCCGTGCCAAGTTCAAAGTCTCGTGCTTCATTGGCAAAGGAGATTAAAATTTCCGGTGACAGAGTATGCCCGCCTATCGCCGCGTAGGGAACATTAATTGTATTAACCGTGTCAAATTCCGTCACGCGGTCAAAAAAGTCAGTATACGTCGTGCGAAGTACCGCGCCTTTTTTCAGCTTGAATCGGCAAATTTCCATTTCATTCGACGCAATTTCCATATCGTGCGTTAAAATTATATTCACATTGCGCTGAATAAAATTTTCCGTCTCAAGCTCCGATTCAAAAATAATTTTCATCATCATATATTCATCGGTCGGCGCGTATTCGACAGACATCGGCTCTTTAATCAGATAGAAAAAATTATTGTACAGAATCATTCCCGCGCTAAGCGTGATAGTGTCCGGCGTCGTGACGGGACTGCAACCGCTTATAATTCCGTCGCCGTAATGCTCCATAAAAAGCGGAAATGTATCAAAAGCGCGGTCGCGAATACTGCAAAGCGCCTCTGTTCGCAAGACGTGTAAGCGTTCAAACTGCGGATATTTTTGTTCATTCATTTTAATTGCTCCTCAAAAATTTTTTGTATTATAACATAAAAAAAACTCCGACAAAATTTTTTTATCGGAGATCCATTTGAAGTTCATTTAATATCCATTACAACCTATCTTTTATGTCACCAATTTTATCGTAGAAGTCACCCTCGAAACATTTATATTTGCTTCCATGAAATTTTAAATTATATGCGAGTGCAAATGCAATTTCGCCAGCTGTTTTAAAAACGGCTCCTTCACCATAAAAAACGTCAGGATCCACATATGTCCATTCGCTATCCCAATCAATTTCATTGGCTCTTCTTAATTTTTCTCTGCTAACGTTATCATTACGTCCTCTATAATGATTCACGTACCTTTCTTTTAACCATTGACC
>CAMJNB010000319.1 GCA_946407175.1 uncultured Selenomonadales bacterium
AACCGGCTCATAACCGGTCGGTCCTAGGTTCAAGTCCTAGTGGGTCCACCAACTAATATAAAGGCCTTGTAGCTCAGTTGGATTAGAGTATTTGACTACGAATCAAAGGGTCGGGAGTTCGAATCTCTCCAAGGTCACCATTGATTTTGGCAAATACCCGTTCGTTAGCGGGAAATATAAGCCTATGGAGCGTTATACCAAACGCAAGTAGTTTCGACAAAAGCGGACGCATAGAAGTAGGAATGGGACATAAAAGTAAGTTCTCAGTAACGGTTCAAATCCCTCCAAGGTATATTAGGGATTTGTTGGAACATTGTATATGTTCCCTTTGGGTAGGTGCCCGAGTGGTTAAAGGGGGCGGACTGTAAATCCGTTGCATTTGCTACGATGGTTCGAATCCATCCCTGCCCACCACTTAGAAGTTAGCAAGCGCTGTCGTTAATTCGGCGGCGCTTTTTGAGTTACGCTACACAAACGCCGTCGAATCTATCACCTTGCCGGTTAAATTTTTCCTGTTAATACTGCATGGTACTTCAAGTTCATGTGTCGCTGATTAAATCTTTCACGACTTCCGCCGCGATAATCAAACCCGCCACTGACGGCACAAACGCCGTTGAACCTATCACCTTGCCGGTTAAATTTTCCTTGTCAATACTGCGCGGCACTTCGTCCGAATAAACGCACTTCAAATTTTTAACGCCGATTTCTTTTAACTTTCTACGCATAACCTTAGCAACGGGGTCTGTTGAAGTTTTAAAAATATCCGCCACTTTAAAACGCGTGGGGTCAAGCTTATTACCTGCGCCCATACTGCTTATGAGCGGAATATTTCTACGCTGACATTCGGCGGCAAGATTTATTTTCGCGGTTATCGTGTCAATCGCGTCGACAACGTAGTCATATCGGCAAATAAAAAAGCTGTCGGCATGTTCGTCCGGCAGATAAAATTTTTGTACGGCGTCAACCTTCGCCGCAGGATTTATGTCCAAAATTCGACTGCGCATAACCTCAACCTTCGACTTGCCGATTGTCGAGTTAAGCGCGTGAATTTGCCGATTGATATTCGTCACATCAATGTTATCTTTGTCAATTAAAATTAAATGTCCGATACCCGACCGCGCCAATGCCTCCGCAGTGAATGAACCTACGCCGCCGATACCGAAAATTGCAACCGTCGCCGAGCTTAGCTTTAAAAAATTTTCAGCGCCGATAAGCCGCCGCGTCCTGTCGAATATTTTATCTGTCATTGTCATTGTTTGAACCGAAAAGCGAAAACGCGGGAATGACATTATTTTTATTGCCGCCGCGTCTCGGAAGTACGGGAACATCTAAATTAAAGCCGCGTGCTACGGCGGGAGCAGTTTTCGGCGTTTCAAGTTTCGGTGACTTCATTGCAAGGCTGTCAATAAAATTCGTCGCGATAATCGTCGCTTGCACGGTGCCTTTCAATGAATTATCGGTTACCACGCCGAGAATTAAATTTACGTCCTCATCAGTCCTGCCGTAAATAAATTCCGTCGCCTCGTTCACGTCATAAAGGCTTAAATTGTCGTCGCCTGTAATGTTTATGATAATTCCGCGCGCGCCGTCCAAACCTCTTTCAATGAGCGGGCTTTCAATCGCCTGTTGAACTGCTTTAAGTGCGCTTACGTCGCTCCTGCCGATACCTAAGAAGGCGTCACTTGAATCACTCTGCTTGAAAATCGTCGTAAGGTCCGCGAAGTCCACGTTCACCATGCCGGTAGTCAAAATCAATTCGGCGATACAGCGTATGGCTTGAATCAAAACAGAATCTGCCGCGCGGAAGGCTTGAACCAGCGTCAAGTCCTTATTTCCCTGCAACTTCATAAGGTTATCATTTTTAACTACAATCAGCGCGTCCATGTATGACTGCATTTTTATGACACCTTCAGCGGCAATTCGTTGCTTGCGTTTGCCTTCAAAGCTGAAAGGTACGGTGACGACACCTACGGTTAAAATTCCCATATCGCGAGCAATTTTAGCTAAAATCGGTGCCACGCCGGTACCGGTGCCGCCGCCCATAGCCGCAGTTATGAAAATCATATCGGCGCCGTTCATCATATTTTGTAAGCGCTCCGCGTCACTTTTAGCCGCCGCCTCACCTACGGAAACATTTCCGCCGGTACCGCGTCCGCGCGTCAAGTTGCCGCCGATTTGTATTGCCTTAAGCCTGCTGTTTCCGGCAAGTCCCAAAACGTCCGAGTCAGTATTAACCGCAATTAAATCTACATCGGCAAGGTTGCTTTCTGCCAATCGCTTTAAAACATTATTGCCGCCGCCGCCTACGCCGAAAACTTTTATTGTGACTATGGCGCCTTTTATATCTTCGTTATTCTCTTCCATTAAAGGTTCTGTTGACATACGCGCCTACCGACCCCTTCATAATTTAATTGTGACATTATAGTTGAAAAAAGTTTTTTTAGCAAGTTTATAGATCGCTAGAGCGTGTTGATTAATTTGGATTTTTACAAGTGGTTAAAATTTTTTAGGATTTACTTTTTCTTTGGCGCAAAGAAAAAGTAACAAAAAGAAACAAGTCCGCATAAGTCGCGTCCGGCGACTTGCGCGGACGGGGCGCGCGTCCTTGCGCGCCTCTCCTACTGCGAAGGTTACGTAATTTGCGACGTTTTCAAATTTGATTTATTCAACACCACCTAGGGTCTGTTGAAAAAGTAAAACCATGAGAAATCTGATAAGATAAGTTTGCT
>CAMJNB010000320.1 GCA_946407175.1 uncultured Selenomonadales bacterium
TTTTATTCATTAATCTCAACTCCTCTGTACCTTGCAACAGACGCGCAGTCTTTATCGCCGCGCCCCGAAATTGTAATGACGATAATTTTATCGGCGGACATTTTCGGCGCAATTTTCTGCGCGTAGGCAACGGCGTGAGCTGATTCAATCGCGGGAATGATTCCTTCCGTGCGTGAAATATATTCAAAGGCTTGCACTGCCTCTTCGTCGGTAATCGGCACGTAATCTGCGCGGTTGGTGTCATGTAAATGCGCGTGTTCGGGACCGATGCCGGGATAATCCAAACCTGCGGAAATGGAGTAAACCGGAGCAATGCCGCCGAATTTATCTTGGCAGAAATAACTTTTCATGCCGTGAAAAATTCCCGTGCGTCCCGTGCTGATCGTCGCCGCAGTTTCAAAAGTATCAATGCCGCGCCCCGCCGCCTCGCAACCTATTAATTTAACGTCGGTATCGTTTATAAAATGCCAAAAACTTCCCATAGCATTCGAGCCGCCGCCTACGCAAGCAATCACCGCGTCTGGCAGGCGCTTTTCAATTTCAAGCATTTGCGATTTAATTTCGCGCGAAATGACGGCTTGAAAGTCGCGTACAATCGTAGGAAAGGGGTGCGGTCCCATAACCGAGCCCAAGCAGTAATGCGTATCTGAAATTCTGCGCGTCCATTCGCGAAAAGCCTCAGACACAGCGTCTTTCAAAGTTGCCGTGCCGCTTTTTATCGGAATGACATCAGCGCCCAAAAGTTTCATGCGGTAGACATTGAGCGCTTGCCGTTTTGTATCCTCTTCGCCCATAAAAACTACGCATTCCATATTCATCAACGCGGCAGCAGTCGCAGTGGCAACACCGTGTTGACCGGCGCCGGTCTCCGCAATAAGGCGCGTCTTGCCCATTTTTTTCGCCAGCAATGCTTGACCGAGTACGTTATTTATTTTATGCGAACCGGTGTGATTTAAGTCCTCACGCTTTAAATAAATTTTCGCGCCGCCTAAATCCCGCGTCATCTTTTCTGCGAAGTAAAGGCGTGACGGTCTGCCGGCGTATTCGTTGAAAAGTTTTTCAAGTTCGTCATTAAAATTTTTATCGTGCTTGTATTTTTCGTACGCCGATTCAAGTTCAATGACGGCGTTCATCAAAGTTTCGGGAATGTACTGTCCGCCGTAAATTCCGAAACGTCCCTTTGGATTAGTCATTTAATTTTACCTCTCTTACACGTCGCACAAAGTTTTTCATCTTAGCCGCGTCCTTAACTCCGTCCGTCTCAATGCTGCTTGAAACATCAACCGCATACGGCTTTAAAATTTTTACCGCGTCTTGAACATTTTCCGCATTCAAACCGCCTGCCAAAAAGTACGGACGCTGAAAATTTTTTAAAAGTTGCCAGTCAAAAACCTTGCCGTCCCCCGCGCCGCCGTCAAGCAACACGTAATCGGCACTGCAAATTTCGGCAGGTTTTAAGTCAGCGGCAGTTTGAATTTTAAAAGCTTTAATCAGCGGCTTTTTGGTAAGTCTGCGCAACGCCGAAATGTAATCTTCGTCCTCAGCGCCGTGAAGTTGTATCGCGTCAAGGAACTTTGAAATTTCGGCAACGGTTTCAAGCTTTTCATTGACGAATACACCGACGGCGGAAATACTTTCGTGCAAAATATTTTTCAGCGCGGCGGCATCGTGCGGCGTAATGTAGCGCTTACTTTTCGGCGCGAAGACAAAACCTATAAAATCCGGCGTAAGTTCATTTGCAATTTCAATGTCCAATCTGCGCGTCAAGCCGCAAAGTTTAACCTTAGTCATTGCGCCGCCCTCAACTCTGCCAACGCCTTAACTTTGTCCGTAGCTCTCATAAGCGTTTCACCGATTAACACCGCGTCCGCGCCGATTTTTTTCAGTACCGCAATGTCCGCAGAAGTTTTAACGCCGCTTTCCGCCACGTAAATTTTTTCAGCCGGTATAAGTTCACGAAGTCTAGCCGCGTTATCAAAATCCACTGTGAAATTTTTCAAGTTGCGATTGTTGACGCCGATAATATCTGCACCGGCAGTAAGCGCCGATTTAATTTCTTCCGCGTTATGCGTCTCGACAAGCGCGCAGATTTTCAATTCGTCACAAAGTTTAAGCAGGCGTTCAATTTCGGCAGTCGACAAAATCGCGCAGATTAAAAGCACGGCGTCCGCGCCCATAACCTTCGCTTGATAAATTTGGTATTCGTCAACCGTGAAATCCTTTCTAAGCATCGGCACGGTGACTTCTGCGCGAATGTCGGTAAAAATTTTATCCGAGCCCAAAAAATATTTCGGTTCGGTAAGGCAGGAAATGCAATCTGCGCCGGCACGTTCATAATCCTTCGCAATGTCGAGGTACGGAAAATTTTCAGCGATAACGCCTTTTGAAGGTGACGCCTTTTTCACTTCGCATATGAATGACAAGCCGTCACGCCTTAACGCAGATTTAAATTTATCGCCGTCAACCAATATAATAGCAGGTACTGACCGGTAGGCAGCTAAAAATTCATAAGTTTCTTTTAAGTCAGGATCGGTTTCATTTTCTGCTAAATCAACAAATTTTTCGAACAACTTATTACTTAAGTCTTTTATTGTATTTCTAGCTGTAGTTTGTTCATAATATTTTAGAGTATTATCAAATAATTTGTGGAAAGAATGTAACAATAAATCATTAGTGATTAATACAGTATTTGCAGGATATCTTTCATATTCCGTTTTGCTTCATC
>CAMJNB010000321.1 GCA_946407175.1 uncultured Selenomonadales bacterium
AATTTTCAGCGGCAAGAAGTTGCGCCTTAGTGTAAATTTCAACCTGCCCGTTAAATTCATCTTTTAGTCGTAGATGATACGGGTGAGTCGGGTCGCTGAGATTTTTATAAGTCTGCGTCAAGATGGTATCGGAAGGGATGAGCCAGACAACGACTTTGCTTTGCGTGGCGGGCAATGCATCAAAAATTTTTTTGAGACTTGCCGTAGCCATGAAAGTTTTACCGCCACCAGTTGGGACTTTGAAACAGACTTGTGGCACGTGTGGGATATTGTTTTGATATGGCGGTCTGGCGTTTACGTCACGCGACGCCCAAAAATTTTTGAAAGCTTCGCTGATAGACTTGTTTTCGTTTAGCAACTGCAGGAAATCTTCTAAGTTTTTGATGGCTTGAGCTTGGTAGTCTTTCAAAATCATAGGTCGTCACTCCAGATTTTCTTGATGTCGCGAGGAATTTTTTTGAAAGTGATAGAGTTCCTTTGCATAAAGTTTTCGTCAAGCCCGCATTCGTCGGCATAAATCAAGTATCTGTCAGCTTGTTGCTCAATCGTACGTAAGAAGGTCGTGTCTAAAATCGTCCGCTGATCTCGCTCATAGTGAAAATAAATAGCCGTGCCATTAAAGTCGCCTAAGTAAGCGTGATTGTTGACAGACAGCTTTTTATATTGCGTGTTAGTCTCGGTATACCAAATGTATGCGTGAATTTTTTCAACGTCGATATTTTCGTTAAGGTTGTCGCCAATCATGAGTGGTTCACCGACTTCATAGAAGTTGAAACTGCCGCCCGTTCCGATAGTTTGTCCATAGCCTTGAATGACGCGACGAACGCGCTCAGCTGTGATGTTTTCGGCGTAGTCTTCCATTTCGACGAGAATAAATTTTCTGTTGCCGTCGTCTTTAGCATTGAGGTTTAAAACAGCGTGAGCAGTAGTGCCGGAGCCTGCAAACGAATCCAGTACGATTGAATTTTTATCTGTTGCCAGTTGTAAAATTTTTTCAACGAGACGAGGTGGTTTAGGCGTGTCAAATGGTAAAGTTCCAAAGATTTGTTTTAAAACATTTCCTGCGTCATCTGTAGTTCCTGCATCTTTGTAATGCCATAAATCAACGGGTACCATACCTGGCATTTCATTTAAAAAATTTTTTAGACGAGGATACGCCGCTGTTCTTTCACTTCCCCACCATAATCTATTTTCAGATTTGTGTCGCAAATATTCATCATAAGAAAATTTCCATGCGTGAGTTGGATGATTGATTTTTCGTCCGTCAGGTGATTCAATCTCATAGACCAAGTTTGGACGTTTATCTTTTGTAGCAGGATTTACATAGGACGAAGTCATCCACGCGCCACGCGGATCATTATCTGGATTGTTATAATTGGAATTGGCTTTTTCTGTGCGTGGTTCTTTGATAATAAAAAGTGCTTCACTTTTTCTGTAAGCAAGTATGCTGTCTTTAATGGAGTAAAACAATTTTGCATTGTTGCTACGAGTGTAGCGTTTTTCCCAAGCAATGTTCGCTAAAAAATTTTGCGTACCAAAAATTTCGTCGCAGATGAGTTTCAAGTTAGCTTGCTCGTTGTCGTCAATGGAAATAAAAATAGCTCCGTCATCAGCAAGCAATTTCTTGAGAAGCTTGAGACGAGGATACATCATGCAGAGCCATTTGTCGTGTCGGGAAAGGTCTTCGCCTTCTCTGCCTACAACTTCGCCGAGCCATTTTTTAATCTGCGGAGAATTGACTTTGTCGTTGTAAATCCAGTCTTCATTGCCGGTATTGTAAGGCGGGTCAATGTAGATGCACTTGATGCGCCCTTCGTATTCTGGTAGGAGCGACTTTAATGCGAGCAAATTATCGCCGTGAATAATTTTGTTCTCTGACTTTCCGCCGAAATTGTATTTATGTTCGAGTACATGAAAAGGCACAGCGGCGGAGTGATTGACAACTTTGTCCTTTCCAATCCAGTTAAGCGTCGGCATGATTTTTCTCCAGTACAAGGATTTCTAACTGGGTAAATTATAAAAGCTATGGTATTAAATGGTCAATGTAACAAGGGAATTTTTTTTGAGTGTTGAAATAGTTAAGAAGAAAATTTGTTAGTAGGAGTATATTATGGAGCACTATATAGCCGAAATTCGAATTAACAAGTTACGTCACTTGGAGAATGTTAATATTGAATTGTCTAATGAATCTCGTTGTCACTTGATGTTAACTGGCAAGAATGGTTCTGGTAAAACTTCGTTATTGGAAATTCTTTTAATGTTTTTGAAAGCTTCTGTATTTAATTCGGCTCAAGATTCTAGGAAAATTTTAAATGGTATGAGATATTTGCATTTGGTGAAAACTAGTGCTGTTACTATGAGCTTTAATGTAGAAGTAGATTTAAAAAAACTGTTTGATGTTGGCGAATTTATTATGGCATACTTTCCGGCTGATAGAAAAGCTAATATCATCATGGCAAAAGGTGTAGAAGATATAAAATTTGCTGTCAATTATGATCCAACTGCTGATCCTGCTCAGAATCTTGTTAAGTATATGGTTCACTTGAAAACGCAACAGGCATATGCAAGTCAAGAAAATGACTTTAAAGTTGAGTCTGATATTAAGAGTTGGTTCGATAACTTTGAGCGAACTCTTCGCAACTTGTTGGAAGACGAGACGCTTAGATTGGAGTATGATTACAAGAACTACAATTTTCTTTTGCATCAGAAAGGTAGATTGCCTT
>CAMJNB010000322.1 GCA_946407175.1 uncultured Selenomonadales bacterium
GCCATGTACTCGGCAAAATTTTATTTGTCTACTTTGTCGAGCCGAAAGCCGGTAATCAATTCTACAAGTATATGATTAAAAATAAACTCACGTTTGACAAATATCAAATGAAATTTATACCGAAAATATTTCGTAAGCACTTAAAGTGTAAAAATAAGGACGATGACGATATCTGAAAACTTCAATTTGCATTTGCCGCATAAAGTTTATATAATTTCAGCTTGTAGCTGACAGCTAAAAGCTAAAATGAGGTGAATTAAATGCGAGCAAGTCAACTTTACGCGCCGACACTTAGAGAAGTCCCTGCAGAGGCGGAACTCTTAAGCCATAAACTTATGCTCCGCGCAGGCTTAATCCGAAAAGCCGCCGGCGGAATGTACACGTACTTACCTTTGGCATGGCGCGTAATGAAAAAAATTACACAAATAATCCGTGAAGAAATGGACGCTAAGGACGGTCAAGAAGTTTTAATGCCGATAACGCAACCTGCCGAAATTTGGAAAGAGTCAGGACGCTGGGCAGTTTACGGCGATGAAATGATGAGATTGAAAGATCGTCACGGCAGGGAATTTTGTCTCGGTCCCACGCATGAAGAAATGGTTACAACGCTGATTCGCGGCGAAGTCAATTCTTACAAGCAGTTGCCGCTTATGCTGTACCAAATTCAAAATAAGTACCGCGATGAAATTCGTCCGCGTTTCGGTCTTATGCGTAGCCGTGAATTTGTCATGAAGGATTTATATTCGTTCGACAAAGACGTTGACGGTATGAATATTTCCTATGACAAAATGTACGACGCCTACTCAAAAATTTTCACGCGGTGTGGTTTGAAATTCCGCGCGGTTGAGGCTGATAACGGCGCGATAGGCGGCGGTCATTCTCACGAATTTACCGTGCTTGCACCAAGCGGCGAATCGTCCATTGCTTACTGTGAAAATTGCGATTACGCGGCAAGCGACGAAAAAGCCGAATTGAAGGTTATCACTGCGGACGTCGAGGAGCTTAAGCCGATTGAAAAAGTTTCAACGCCGAATTGCCACACGATTGAAATGGTTAAAAACTTTTTGAACGTTCCGATTGAAAAGACGATTAAAGCCGTTGCATTTCAAGATGACGACGGCAAATTAATTCTTGCCTTTGTACGCGGCGACCACGAAGTTAATGAAATAAAGGTTTTGAACGCTACCGGCGCACTTCACCTTCATATGGCGGAAGAATCGGCGATTAATGCGGTTGGCAGTTGCGCGGGATTTATGTCACCAATCGGCTTGAAAGAAGGCGCGGCTATTGTTGTCGACGCTACTGTTATGGAAATGTACAACGCCGTAGCCGGTGCAAATGAAGTCGACGCGCATTTTATAAACGTCACGCCGAAAAGGGATTTTAACGCGGCAAAAATTATTGTCACGGATATTCGCATGGTGCAGGAAGGCGATCCCTGTCCTCACTGCGGCAAGCCTTTGAAGATGACGCGCGGCATTGAAGTCGGTCAAGTTTTCACGCTGGGCAATAAGTACAGCAAGGCGCTGAACGTGACATTTCTTGATGAAAGCGGCAAGGAAAAGTTTTTTGAAATGGGCTGTTACGGTATCGGCGTCGGTCGTACAATGGCGGCGGCGATTGAGCAGAATAATGACAAGGACGGCATTATTTGGACACGTGCCATTGCGCCGTTTGAAATTGTAATTGCCGTTGTTAATGCTAAGGACGCCGCGCAGATTGAGTACGGCGAAAAGCTTTATGACGAGTTGAAGAGTTTAGGCGTTGACGTACTGCTTGATGACAGGCAGGAACGTGCCGGCGTGAAGTTTAAAGACTGCGATTTAATCGGCTATCCTCTGCGCGTCACGGTTAGTCCGAAGACGTTGGATACAAAATCGGTTGAAGTCAAGGTGCGCAGGAGCGGCGAAATTTTTTATTTTGACCGTGCCGAGTGCGTTGAAAAGATGTGTCATCTTTTGAAGGATTTGTGACGTAAAAATTTTTGTGGTGCAGGATTGAAATAAATGGCAGGATAAATAAACCTCTTGACGAATTTAGATTAAAAGTTAAAAAAAGTTTCTGAATTTGGAGGGGGATTGAATTTATGTCGAAAAAGTTTTACAGGACTAAAATTGTCGGCGTCGGCGGTGACGCGGCGAAGTTTTTTAAGGCTATCAAGATGATGGTTTTGTTCGATGACGCCATGGTACTGCCGGAACTTCGCGACTTTTCTGTGCTGCATAGCGGCAATCAGCTTGACGGCGTTATTAAGCCCGGCGACATTCTTAAAATCGCTGACAGCGAATTTAAAATTATAAAAGTCGGCAGTGAAGTCCACAGCAATATCCGCACTCTTGGACACATTATAATTAAGTTTGACGACGGCGCGGGAGAATTAATGGAAGGCAGCATTCACGTCGAAGATAAACCCATTCCCGAAATTCGTATTGGCGATGAAATATCGGTCAGTGAAGCAGATTCGGCAGCGCTTAAAGGCAAGAAAGCGGCAGTTATCGGTGAAGGCGGCGTAGTCGACGCGGTAAAAACCATTCTGATTGACAGCGGCGCCGTTATCACCGGCGAAGATGACGCGGACATTGTTGTTAAAGTGAAATAAAATTATTACCGAGAAAGCGCCGTGAAAGCCCCTGCTTTAGCTGTGGGGATGAAACGGCGCAAAAACAACTTGCCAATTTTGAACTTTTATTTTAGAATATATCCTGTAGTAGCATATAAATAG
>CAMJNB010000323.1 GCA_946407175.1 uncultured Selenomonadales bacterium
ATGACGCGGGGTTACCAATTGCAGAAACCGCCATAATTTTTTTGCCTACGACATTTGCAACGTCAACGCCTTCTTGCGATAAATCGTCAAACCAATCAGCCAGCGTCAAAAATCTGCGCGGATGGTGAATGCTTTCTACAATATGCGCCTTGTCGTTGTACTTGTGAACCGTGTCGCGAATGTAGTCACAAGCACCTTTTTCAGCTTGATCAATCTTCGTTATAAGGCAAACATCAGCGCGGCTTATATGTGAAATTGATTCGCGAAGTGTCCCGCGCGGCAGAATGTAGCCGTTGCCGAAAACGCTTACCGCGTCAATCAGCAAAATATCTAAATCGCGTTCAAGCTGCCAATGCTGGTAACCGTCGTCCAAAATTGCAACTTCCGCGCCGAAATGTTCAATCGCGTATTGACCGGTTACAGCCCTTTCCGCGCCGATTAAAACCGGTACGCCGGGCAAGTGCTTAGCCAACATATAAGCTTCGTCGCCAGCCTCTGACGCTGACATTAAAATCCTTTCGCCGTCCGACACTACGCCGACTTCGCCGCGCCAATTAGCACGGTAGCCGCGATTTAAAATTACCACTCTGTAACCTAAATCTAAAATCTCAC
This sequence comes from uncultured Selenomonadales bacterium, assembly GCA_946407175.1. The sequence continues at coordinate 613 of CAMJNB010000323.1, forward strand.
GTGCCAACCTCTGCGCAGTGGGAGTTTTGCCCGTGCCGCCGACTGTAATATTGCCTAAACTTATGACAAAGCAGTCTAATTTATCTTTGCCGGAAATTCCAAATTCGTAACCCCAAAGCCGAATGTTAATCAGCGTCGCGTAAACCAAAGAGAAGGCGTACAAAATTCCCATAACAATGTGCATGGAAATGCCGTGAACTTCCTTGCTGTGAATAAGGTGAACAAATTGCGTCTGAAAGTTTTCAACCTTCTGCGTAGTATGCGGACGCTGAGTATTTTCCCACGCCTCATACTCTGTCAACATTTTTCTAAGCAGAATAGCTGATTTACGTGAGGCGCCGCGATTTTCTTTTACAATTTTCAGCGTCTCTTCTTCAAGCCGTCTTCTGCGCGCAGGATCATCAAAAAGCTTTTTAACCTGCTCGACCAATTCTTCGGGACTGTTCACCGTAACGCAGGCGTCACGATTTTTGAAAAGCGCGTGGGTATCCTTGAAATTTTCCATATGATGACCGACGATAATGGCTTTACCATGCGCCGCCGGTTCCAAAATGTTATGTCCGCCGTGAGTGACGAGGGAGCCGCCTACATAAATCACGTCGCCGATACTGTAAATTTTACCCAGTTCGCCAATCGTATCCAAAATTATAATGTCTTCATTTTTTGAAGGACCTTTTTGAAGTTCCGTCCTGCGTCCTACGGTAAAACCGGCACTCTTGCAAAGGCTTACAACTTCACGAGTACGCAGAAGTTCACGCGGCGCAATGACAAGCTTAATTTCAGGGTGCGTCTCACGTACGGCTTTAAATGCGGCTAAAATATAATCCTCTTCCCCGCGATGAGTACTGCCCGCAAGCAAAATACCTTCCGCATGCTCCATGCCCATTTCAGCCAAAATTCTTTCGCGTTCAACAGGCGTCACGTCAGTATAGGTTTGGTCAAATTTCGTGTTGCCGGTCACCGTCACCAAATTTTTCGGCGCGCCCAATTCCAAAATATAATCGGCGTCGATAGAAGACTGCATGGCGAAAAGTTTAACCGTGCGAATCATATCGGCTAAAATTGAAAACATATACTTGTAGCGGCGGACGCTTTTTTCAGAAATTCGCCCGTTCACCATCATTACGGGAATGTGAAGTTGTCGCGCATTTTTTAAAAAGTTCGGCCACAATTCCGTTTCAACCGGCAAAAATACGCGCGGGTGTATTCTACGCAAGACCATTGCCGCGACGAATGGTAAATCCAGCGGAAAATATATTATGCTGTCCGCGTCCTTAATGATTCGGTTAGCCATTTCGTAGCCGTTCGTTGTCACGACCGAAACTAATATAGGTGACTTTGGAAACTCCTGTCGAAATTCTTTTATCAGCGGACTTGTGGCTACAATTTCGCCTACCGACGCCGCGTGTACCCATATGCAATTTTTTTTCGCAACGGGACGAAGTGCGCCTTTCGGAAAGATGCCCAAACTTTGCTTGATTCTTTCGACAAAGCCTTTTTCGCGTACCGATCTTACCAAAAAGACGGGGATTATTATAATTACGACAAATACTGCCGCGAGATTGTACAAACTGTAGAGGATTTGCATTTAAAAACTCCGTTTTAGCTGGTAGCTAGATCGCTAGTAACTAGCAACTAGCAACTATTCACTAATCAACTTTTCAACAAGATCGGGCGGAATGACTTTAGAAAAATTTTTCGCCAAATCCCTAACCCAAACATTCCACATACGCCGCGCCTTCCACCTTGCCGCAAATTTAAAATAATACACAAGCGGAATTAAAACCGGCGTGCCTATGTTGTCCACGATTCTGACTTGGTAGACGCCTTGAGAAATTTCTTGCACCATAAAATTGGCGGTATTTCTGTCAACCGTCACGATACATTCGTTTAAAAAATCTTCCTTGAAACTCAAAAGCACCGTTTCAACCTGTTTCACTGATTCGGCAGTACTTAAAAATACGCCCAAATCTTTACTAGTTGAGCCGTCGTAGTCCCTTACTCTTTCATAAATGTAACCGGTACCGAAATTCGTTTGCGCCGTACCGAAATATTTTGTGATTAAGCGCGAGTCTTTCAACCTTTCCGCGCAGATTTTTC
>CAMJNB010000324.1 GCA_946407175.1 uncultured Selenomonadales bacterium
TTTTTTCTTTTTCGGAAAATAATCTATCAGCGTAAACGGCGGCTCCCCCGCCTTTCTGCCGGTTAAATGTCGCGAATAATTTTCTATACCGGAGCAATATCCCATTTCCGCGATAGACTCAAGGTCAAAATTCGTACGCTGTTCAATCCTCTGCGCCTCAATCAACTTACCTTTCGACGTGAAGTAGTCAATTTGTTGCCGAAGTTCAGCGCGAATATCTTTTTCCGCACGCTCCATATCGTCAACGTCGGCAATGTAATGTGACGCGGGGAAAATAAAAATTTCGTCACGTACGCCGATATTTTTACCGGTCAACGTTTCAAACTCCGTCAACCTTTCAACTTCATCGCCGAAAAGTTCAATTCTAAGCGCACGCCCGTTGTAACCGGCAGGTGTCACCTCTATAACGTCGCCGCGTACACGGAATTTGCCGCGCTCAATTATAATATCATTTCTTTCATAGCGAATTGATACAAGCCTTTTTAGAATTTCTTCACGCGTGACGGTTTGTCCTTTGTAAAGGTGCAGTAACATTTTGGAATAATTTTCCGGCGAACCCAAGCCGTAAATGCAGGAGACGCTGGCAACTATAATCACGTCATTGCGTTCAAAGAGACTGCACGTCGCCGCGTGTCGCATTTGGTCAATCTCGTCATTAATCGACGCATCCTTTTTAATGTAAGTATCCGTCGCGGGAATGTAAGCTTCCGGCTGATAGTAGTCGTAGTAGCTGACAAAGTAGCCTACGTAATTTTCAGGGAAAAAGCTTTTAAATTCGGCGGCAAGCTGCGCGGCTAAGGTTTTGTTATGCGCAATTACCAAAGTCGGCAGTTGAACTTTTTCAATGACTTTTGCAACGGTGTAGGTTTTGCCGGTACCGGTTGCACCGAGTAAAACCTGCGCGGCAAGTCCGTCTTTAATTCCCTCTGCAAGCTTTTCAATCGCCTGCGGTTGGTCGCCGGTAGGATTAAACGGCGCGATAACTTTAAATTTTTTTTCCAACATATTTTGTACCTAAATATTTCTCAATCGGCGGCAAAGGTCAAATCCAATTAAAATTACGCCGACTTCAAAAAGTGTCCGAACTATCCAAGTATGTACCACGTAGTCTTGCACGGTAGCCAGGCTTAACAGCGCGTTCCAATCGATGACGCCGATAATTTCAGATATCGTCCCGTTAAAAAGAATCCACATCCACAAAAATACTCCGAATGTCATAAACAGCACCGAGACAAACGGTCCCGCGATTTTCTTTGACTCAATCATAACGTAGACGCACACTATTGCCGGTAAAATTAAAATGTAAAAGTCGTTGTAGAAAGAGTAGCACCAAAACGTTGCCGCTATGCACGCAGGGAGAAATTTAAACGCAGAAATTTTACAGTCGCTCAAAAGCTTGTGTCCGATACAAACATAAATTATTCCCGCCAACATGCTGAGTCCCATTGCCAAAGAGTGGTTGGACGCCGTGAACAATGTGAATATTCCCGCGTAACTTTTATCGCCGCCCGCGCCCGTCGCCAAAAATTCTTGCAACAAAACCATCGGGCTTGTCTGCAACATAAAGGATACAATTAACCACGCCGCTATGTCAATCGCCGCCGCTATGAAAAGTATTTTGAATCGCCGCATAAGCAACAGCGTCAAGCAGAATATCAATGCAAGTTGCGGCTTTATCATTGCGAAGGCTAAAAGTACGCCCGCCAATTTTGGATATTTTTCTTGCAAAAAAGAAATTAAAATCAGCATGCAACAAATTATTCCGCTGGCGTTGCCGGTATTTTTCAGCGGTATCAACTGCACGGCTGAAAATATTGTAAGCAGTGCCGAAGTCCACGCCAATTTTTTCGACAAAGTTTTAAACGTCTGAAAGATCACTATCGCCGTGAGTAACACAAATGCCACGCTTATGACGATAAAATAAATTTCCGCCGGTTCAAGTGTGGAATTAATCTCGCGATAAGCTTGCAGGTCTTTATTCATTGAAAACGGCTCACTTGGTATGAATGCCGCCGTATTCATTGCCAAAAATCCTGCGTAAAATAAATTGCCGAGTAATAAGCCGTACGGCGTAGTTCCCCAATTCGCGGGAATTATCCCTAACTCTTCGATAGCCGGAACTGCAACGCCGATTAGCGGGTAGGGGTCTATGCCGCGCAGAACGTAGGCGCACAATTTCCATTGTCCCAAAAAATCTTGATATCTGAGGTCATCCATAATAAAATAAAATGCCCATTCCAATATGTTCAAAGTGACTAATGTAATCAGCGCTATGTTAATTTTTCTGTCGAGTGACATTTTTATAAAACCGTCCCCAAAATTATAAAGTCACTGATAAAGTAGCCGACGTAATTTTCAGGGAAAAAGCTTTTAAATTCGGCGGCAAGTTGCGCGGCTAAGGTTTTGTTATGCGCAATTACCAAAGTCGGCAGTTGAACTTTTTCAATGACTTTTGCAACGGTGTAGGTTTTGCCGGTACCGGTTGCACCGAGTAAAACCTGCGCGGCAAGTCCGTCTTTAATTCCCTCTGCAAGCTTTTCAATCGCCTGCGGTTGGTCGCCGGTAGGATTAAACGGCGCGATAACTTTAAATTTTTTTTTCAACATATTTGTACCTAAATATTTTTTCTGTACTTAAATATTTTTCAACCAAAATCGGCGAGGATTCCCCCCACTTCTGCAAGTGGGGGAGGAAT
>CAMJNB010000325.1 GCA_946407175.1 uncultured Selenomonadales bacterium
GGGATAGTCAAGTTCCTTTTCAATGCGTTTAACAATATCATGAGCTAATGTGACGGAGCCTAAATCGTCAACCTTGTCCGGTTTAACCATGATGCGAACTTCACGCCCTGCCTGAATTGCAAAGCAACGGTCGACGCCTTCAAATGATTCGGCAATTTCCTCAAGCATTTTCAAACGCTTAAGGTACATTTCCAAACTTTCACGCCTTGCACCGGGTCTTGCGGCAGAAACGGCGTCAGCAGCGGCAACGAGTACCGCTTCAACGCTTGTGGCCTCAACGTCGCCGTGATGAGAGGCAATGGCGTTTATGACAACTTTATTTTCGCGATAACGTTTAGCAAGGTCAGCACCAATCGAGACGTGCGGTCCCTCAACTTCATGGTCAACCGCCTTGCCTATATCGTGCAGAAGTCCCGCGCGTTTGGCAATATTCACGTCAACGCCCAATTCACTCGCCATAATACCTGCAAGTTTCGCAACTTCGATTGAGTGATTCAAAACATTTTGCCCGTAGCTTGTACGATATTTCAACCTGCCTAACAGCTTAATCAGTTCGGGATGAATACCGTGAACGCCGACTTGGAAGGTAGCCTGCTCGCCTGTCTCTTTCATACGCGTTTCAACTTCTTTTTGCGCTTTCTCTACCATTTCTTCAATGCGCGCAGGATGTATTCTGCCGTCGGTGATTAATTTTTCCAGCGCCACGCGGGCAACTTCGCGCCGAATCGGGTCAAAACCGGAAAGTATGACAGCCTCCGGCGTGTCGTCGATAATTAAATCAACGCCGGTCAAAGTTTCCAACGTGCGAATGTTTCTGCCTTCACGTCCGATAATTCTGCCTTTCATGTCGTCGCTGGGAAGTGCAACTACCGATACAGTAGTTTCTGCAACATGGTCGGCGGCGGAACGTTGAATGGCAATGCTTAAAATGTCACGCGCCTTTTTGTCAGCCTCTTCTTTAATCTGCGCGGTGTACTCTTTAATTCTAAGAGCCTTTTCGTGCTTTAAACCTTCCTCGACTTCAGTCATGATAATGTTGCGTGCCTCGTCGCGTGAAAGTTCGGCAATACGTTCAAGCTCTGCATCTTCACGTGCCTGCATTGCGTCAAGTTGCGCTTGAGATTCGTTTAAGCGCGTCTCTTTCTTGCTTAAGAGTACTTCTTTCTTTTCAAGAGAATCAAGCTTTTTGTCGAGATTCTCTTCTTTCTGCACGATACGCTTTTCCTGTCGTGCCAATTCGTTGCGGCGTTCCTTAGTGTCACGATCTAATTCTTGGCGCATTCGGTGAATTTCTTCCTTAGCTTCCAAAACGGCTTCTTTTTTTTCAGCGGAACTTTTTTCTTGTGCATCGGCTAAAATTCTTCTTGCTTCCTCTTCTGCAGAACCTATTTGCGCTTCCGCCGTACGTTTCCTTGCCGTGTAACCTCCGATTGCACCTATAATTATTGCGACGATTGCCGCCGCGATTGTAATGGCAATGACCCTCACCCCCATAGATTTTTAGAAAATGCCTTGACTTATTGTAATTTTTCTCACGCTAAAAATCTTGAAAGTGGGCTAATCTGTCAACTTCAAAAATATTTCGACTTATGTAACGGAAAAATTTTTATCCGTATATCATTTTATTTTATAACCTGCAATAAAAAACTTTTCAGCTCTATACAATAAAAAAGTATCTCGAAAATTTATTTTACCTTTAGCATTTATTATTAAAGGTTTATGTTTAAGTCAACAAATTTATTTTACTCTTACGCGGGGTAAAAAAGCCCGTTCAGATTTCTAATTCCAATAAGTCATCAATGTTCAAATACCGTCATATTTTATAGATTGGAGAAAGATCTGTCAATGAAATTTGATTTACAAAAATTTCGTAGCGTCAAAGTTTATGCAAACGCCGCGCAGATAAATTTCTTGACACAAAATAAATCAGCTTGTAAAATTTACCGAAATTATTATTAAAAGGCGGTGGTCTTATGAAGTATAAGCGTATCGTTTTAAAACTCAGCGGCGAAGCATTGGCGGGAGAAGATTCTTTCGGCATAAATCCGCCTGTCGTAGAAGACATTGCAAAACAAATTAAAAAAGTTCACGAAGCAGGCTTGGAAGTAGCGGTCGTTGTAGGCGGCGGAAATATTTGGCGCGGGCTTACCGGCTCGCAAATGGGAATGGATCGTGCCTCTGCCGACTACATGGGAATGCTTGCAACGATTATGAATGCGCTGGCACTTCAAGACGCGCTGGAAAAAATTCACGTTTTTACCCGCGTACAAACTGCCATTGAAATGCGTGAAGTTGCTGAACCGTACATTAGGCGTCGTGCAGTTCGTCACCTTGAAAAAATGCGCGTCGTAATTTTCGGCGGCGGTACCGGCAACCCGTACTTTTCAACTGACACCACTGCCGCTCTTCGTGCCGCTGAAGTTGAAGCGGACGTTATACTTATGGCGAAAAAAGGCACCGACGGTATTTATGACAGCGATCCGAATAAAAATCCCAACGCGAAAAAATTTGAAACGTTGAGCTACATTGAAATTTTAAATCGCGAATTGCACGTTATGGACGCGACGGCCACCAGTCTTTGTATGGATAACAAAATTCCCGTCGTCGTCTTTAACATTGACAATCACGAAAATATTGTTAAAGCAGCACTCGGTGAACCTATCGGCACTACTGTAGGGCTCAAAAGTTAAAA
>CAMJNB010000326.1 GCA_946407175.1 uncultured Selenomonadales bacterium
GATACCGTTTTCAATCTGCGGAAAATCGTCGTAATACTCAATCGGCGGCATTGCCATACCGGCAAGAAAATAAAATTCGTCGCCTAAATATACAAACGTCCTGCCGCACTCTGTGCGCATTTTTTTTTGAAATTTTTCAACCTGCTCAATGACTTTCAACGCGCCCGCTTTATCAAACTGCGTCAATGGAAATTTATCGCGCCGATACTTCGTAATGCCGACGGGAACAATCGCCAAACTTAAAACGTTGGGACGTCGCTTTAAAAGTTCGGTAACGGTGTAGTCAAGCTCGGAGCCGTCATTTATGCCGGGACAAAGTACAACCTGCGTATGGTATTCGACGCCTGCAGATTCCAGCGCGTCAAGGTGCGAATGAATTTTCGCGGCATTCGGCGTACGTAACATTTTCGCGCGTACTTCGGGATTCATTGAATGGACTGAAACATACAGCGGCGAAAGGTGAAAATTTTTTATGCGCTTGAAGTCAGCGGGCTTGAGATTAGTCAGCGTGATAAAATTGCCGTACAAAAATGAAAGTCGATAGTCATCATCTTTCACGGAAAGAGTTTTACGCATATTCGGCGCTATCATGTTGACGAAACAGAAGACGCAATTATTTTTGCAGGTTTTAATGCCGTCGAACACCGCGCTTTCAAATTCCACGCCTAATTCTTCGTCAACGTCCTTTTCAAAAGAAATTAACTCCTGCTCACCGTCGGCATGCTCAATTAAAAGTTCGACTTCCTCTTCGGCAAGTTCAAAACTTAAATCGATTATGTCACGCGGCTTGTTGCCGTTGACTTCCAAAATGTTATCGCCTACTGCAAGCTCTAATTCTTCGGCTAAACTTTCGGGATATATCTTTGAAATTTTCAATGTCACAGCTCCAAAAATTTTACTAAACCTTCAACACTACGCTTACTTAATTTTCAACCTTTCGCATACGCAGGGAATTCAGCGTGATAAGCAGTAAACAGATTGCCACGCCGAATACTGCCATAAGCGGTTCAAATTTAAACGGCGGATTCGGCAGGATATTTGCAAGGCACAAAGGTATTAAGAAAATCCATGACAAGTAGGTTATGTAGCGATTGGTTTTAATTAAATCGGCGGCGCGTGTCACGGTGTCACGAATCACGAAAAATTTTTTCAGCGTCGGTATTTCAATGTCGGCAACGGTTTCAACCGGCTTTTCTTCCGCAAATTCAGTCGTTGCAGGTTCCTCAGCAGGTTGAGTGTCATCAGCGTCATCATCAATGGAAGTTTTGGCAAGCTCGGCTTTAAGGTCGGCAAGATTTTTTTCGGCGCGTGCGTCTAAACTTTCATCTTCCGTGATAAGCGGCGAAAGGTTTTGTTGTTGCAAAAAAATTGAAACGTCGGCAACGGCAAGGGCGGGAGCGTCGGTAGTTTCATTCGTGACAAAGGCGACGGTGTGACCTTGTGCGCGGAGAATTTGAACTTCACGCGCTTTTTCGGCAGGAGACAAATTCGTTTTCACGGCGTCGAGATTAAAATTTTTCGCTAAACTCTTCGCCGTTTTTTTACCTGCCGCAGTCATCAGCACGGTTATAAATTGGTTACGCTTAAGCAGCATTAAAAATTCTTTCGCGTCAAAATTCACGTCGTCTTTCAGCGCGATAATTCCCCGCGCCATGCGACCGATACCTAAAACCAAAACCGTCTTGCCGTAGACGCAGAGCTTGTCAATCTTCGTCAAAAGGGAATTGCCGACCGCGACGCCTTGACTTTCAACCCACGCAGGTTCGCCTACGCGCATGGTACTGCCGTTAGCAACCACTTCAACGCCTTTGCCCGGCACTTCCTTGCTTGACGCGATGTTGGAAATTTTAAGTCCGCGTCCCGCCGCAGTTTTGTAAATCACGCGTCCAAGCGAATGTTGCGCCTTTTGTTCGGCAGTTGCCGCCATGCCTAAAAGCGCCTGTTGTGACAAGCCGACCGGTACCAAATCCGTGACGAAGTAATCGCCGTCTGTCAAAAATCTGTTTAGCGGCACGGCTACGGTGTCGACGTCCGAAAAATTTCCCAGCGCCTTTAACCGATTTATTTTTATGCCTTCCTTGTCTAAAACGCGCCGCGCCATTTGTAAAACTACCGGCGACGCGAAAAGTAATCCAATCGGCGAAAATACTATGAAAAGTGAAAGTCCGGTGTTAATCGCCACGTCGACTTCATTTGTAAAGTAAACGTACGACGTGATAATTATCGTTGTTATAAAGTCTATGAACAGAAATAATTTTATCTTCAACGCTACTAACCTCACGAACAAATTTTGAAGGTAATTCTACTTTGTTGCAGAAAAAATTACAAGAAAAAATTTTCACGCTGTGATTAGGAGTCAACGCAATGGGATTAAAAGAATTTTTTGAGTATGTGTGGTACGGCATTGCAAATGTATTTTTGCGGCTGAAAGAAATTTTTATCGACGATCCGCCTAAAATAAATCCCGACGACAATGAATTTGTAGCCTTTGCAAAAACGCGCAGAATTAAATTTTTAGTCCACTTCACGCGCATTGACAACCTGCCGAGTATCGCCGAACATGGTTTGTTGACGCGAAAAAATCTTGACAATAACTCCGTGACGTACAAATTTAATGACAGTAACCGCTACGACAACATTAAAAATTCCCTGTCGCTGTCCGTGACATTTCCGAAT
>CAMJNB010000327.1 GCA_946407175.1 uncultured Selenomonadales bacterium
GTTGTTGTGTTTGAACAGGTTGCGGATTCGGTTGAATATCTTGTTTAGCATTTAAATCTACATTTTCCGCCGAAATATCAGCTACCGGATTAACGATATTCCCGCGTTTACCGTACACTTTCGATAAAATTTGCGGCGCGGTCTGCAAAATCGCCTTTGAAGTTTCTTCCTTCAAAGACTGGAAATGTGCCCATACCTTTGCTGTTTGATCTTGAAGTTGCGATAATTGAGTATTCAAACTTTCTGCTGTTGCCGTGTCACCTTGATTTTCGGCGTCAGTTAATTTGTCTTCAATATCGGCAATTTGATTCTCCAACGTGAATAAGGTATTCCGTGCGTTCGTAGCACCTTCAATTGCCTGTAAAACATTAACGGTAGGATTAACCTGCGTAGTCAGCACAGATTTTAACGCCGCAAGTTTACTGCCTAACCGCATTGCCTCTTTTGTCGCCTTAGGATTTTCTCCCGCTTTTCTGGTAGTTCTTTGAATGGCGTCCAATTTTCTCTGCGTCTGTTCAATTCCTTGAGCTACTAAATTCCATAAATCATTCGGTGAATCGGCATTTAAGTTTGCACCTTCACGCCACGTTTTACCTGCGTCGTTCAATTCGTCATAACGTGCCTGCGCCTTCCAAAGTTTTTCCAATGCCGCCTTATGTTCGCGTACAAGCTTATTATAGCGTCTTGCCGTTTTTGCGTCCTTAGGTTCGCCGATATCATTCATTCGTTGATTTAAGGCTGATAAAGTGCGGTTGTAGCTCCGAATATCATTTTCCAGCTGTTCACTCTCGAAAACACGCTTGAAATTTTTAGGAGCCTGCAAATTTTGTAACTCTGCGCGAGCTCTTTCTAACTGCTTATCAGTCTCGGCAAGTTTGTTTTTAGCATTAATGTACGTTGACGCATTAAGTTTATTATTGTAGGCAAACTGCATTTGCGATTCCGATTCTGCGCGTTGCTGTTCAAGGTTGGTAATATTTTCTTGCAACTTCAAATAATTTTCACGGAATTTTTGCGCGTCGTCTGATAAATTTTCAACGTCGCTGTTTAAAATCTGCTGTATCGGTTTATCGCGGTTAATCTGACGGAAAATGTTTAAAGCGTCGGAAATAGCCTGCGTGTCACCGTTATCAAGTGCCGCGCCTAAATTTTCGTCTAATGCGCCTTCTGATTCCAATGCCGATTTTAAATTCTGAATTAACTTAGCTTGATTGTCCGGTGAAAATTTTTGCCAACCGTCAGCATGATTTAAAATTTCATCTGATTCACTCTGCGTTTGTGATTCGGTTTGTGGTTGTGTTTGTGAAGGTGTAGTGTCGAAGTCAATGTTTGCGTCTTTCAAAAGTTGCGTCATAGCGTCAATATCGCCGTTTTGCAATATCTGCTGATGTTTCATTGCATCGGGATTGCCTTCATCAACTTCACGCTGTACCAACTCGGTAAATGCGGCTTGTATTTTTTCGGCGGCAGATTTTTGGCTTTCCATAAAGTGATTGTAACGTTCGGCAATTAAGTTGTCGCCGAATGCCTGTATCTCTTCGCCAAATTCTTTTCGCAGAAGTTCACGGTTACCGTCGCTTGAACGGAAAGTGCCGTCATCTTTGAGCATATTATTTTCTTGCAAGAAATTTATAAATGCGGCGGCGTCTTCGCCTTCCAAATTGTTTTTGCGCTCGTCCACAAACATTTTAAAAATTTCTTTGTCAAGTTCAGTTTTAGCTTGCAAGTTGAAAGTAGGTTGAGTTTCCGGCGCTGATGTCAACAAGTTTTGTATTATGCCGTCGATAACCGAATCGCCTTCATTGTTGTTCAAAGGTTGTTCAGTCGCAGAAACATTTGGCGCAGCGCCTTTGCTTTTTGCAGGTGTAGCCTTACTTCCTTTAAAGCCGCCGAAATTATGTCCGGCAAATTCACCTTCCCACTGGTCACCTGCCGCCGAAACGTCCAAATGCACATTGCCGGTACCTAAACTTTCAACGTTCATACCTAAGCCGAGACTTTGTCCATATTTTACAAATTCATCTAAGAGGTCGCCTCTTTGAAAATCGTCTGTGAATAAAGCGCCTTCGGCGCCGCTACCGCCGTCGTGTACGTCAATCTTCCAACCGTTTCCGTGACTGTGTTCACCTTCTGCGTGCTGTCCATTCGTAACGGCGGATACTACCAGCGGCTTGCCGGTATGCTCGTAAAACCATTTACTAATCGCGTACAATGCAGGCATAGTTTGAGCTTGTGCGCCTTCGTAGCTGACATTTTCATTTTGCCGTATCCAATATTTTCCTTCGCCAAAATCATCGGGAATGGTTTCGTTTTCATTATCTTCAAGTAAAGTGTCAACGCCTTTACCTTCTGTCAATTTGGAAAGGTATTCGCCGATTCTTTCTACATAATGCTCCGTTTCACCATTTTTAGGTACGTGATCTGTCACGTTGCCCGGTCCTGCATTGTACGCCGCCGCCGCTAATTGCCAATCGCCGTTATATCGGTCAAGCATTTGCTTGAGATAATTTATTCCGCCGCGTATGTTTTCATCTTCATTGTGCGGGTCAACACCTAAACCTTTTGCAGTGTCCGGCATAAGTTGCATTACGCCGATTGCGCCTGCGTGACTTACAACATTTTGATTACCTTTGCTTTCGGCGGTTGCAAGCGCCAACGCCAATTCAACAGGT
>CAMJNB010000328.1 GCA_946407175.1 uncultured Selenomonadales bacterium
CGAATCTTGAACGGTTGAATCTTCGTCAGCAAGAAGTTTGGCGATATCGCCGTAGGTAATATTCACGTTTGCCACGTTTTCGGTTGTACCGTCCAAAATATTAAATGAAAGAGCGGTTGTACTGCCGGAGTTGCCGTTATCTGAGTCCGCGTCCAATGCATCTTCAAGTATGCTGTGAAATTTGCTTGTACTTGTAGAAAGGAAAGCGCTGCTGCTGGTAAATGTTGCTGAGGCGTACTTAGCAGCCTGGTATCCGCTTTCCGTGCCGTCGCTTATTGTAAAAGTTATTGTGCTACCGCTGCTTAATTCGCTAACATCTTTGAGGTAGGTACTGCCTTCATTGCCGTCGGAGCGCTCAAGTTTTTTTGTACCGACAAGGTAAGCATTGGTAGCGGTTTTATTTACGGTAATTGTATGATTCATTGCCGGCGCGGACGCATTTGCCTCTACCGAAATAAGCGGATTACTGCTTGTGGCGGTGCGCGCGTTCATGTTGGCAGATTTTGTAAAGGTTGAAAGGGTTGAAAGATTGTAGTCTTGAACTTTATCGTACACTTCGAGGTAAGTTTCCTTCTTCCACTCGTTTTTAGTGTACGTCTGTTGCATTTTTTCAAGTTGGCTTTGCTTGCTCATCATGCCGACTTTGACCATAGATTCAACGTCGAGACCGGAGCCTGACAAGCCGTAAATTCCATTGACGCCCATTTTTATCCCTCCTTGTGAATTTTAAGAAAATGCCGGCAAATTTCGCAGACGTTAGTGCGTACTAGGAAATTCACCGGCAGTCCGTAAATATTTTCGACGTTAAGCCGAAATCTGAGCGTTTAAGTTGTATTCGTGTTTTGAAAAAGCTTTAGGCGATCTTGTCGAGGAAAGCGCCGATCCAAATTTTGGATTTAATCATGTTGTTGACCATTTCTTCGGGCGGGAGTTCCTTAATAACTTTGCCTGAGGTTTTGTCGACTACTGCAACCGACATCATATTAACTTCTTTGTGGTATTTGAATTCGAGGTTACTGTTTGCCCTCTCCATAGCCTTGTTGAGTTCTTCCGTCATATTTTTGGTAGACTCTTCGTCCATAGAACCGGGTTTAACAAACTGTTCCTGCTGAGCGTCTTCTTGCTGTTGTTGCGGTTTAACGGGAGCCGCTACCTCTTGCGTACCCGTTCTTGATGCGGGACGCTCTGTTTGTACGCCAACGCCTCCGGCAACGAATGCCGTCGACATAACGTCTTGTACATTTCCTGCCATGATTTTCACTCCTCCTTAAATTCTGATACCCGAAATTATATTTCGAGTAAAAGCGCCATTCCTTGATTGGCATTTTTTATTTCAGAGGCAACGCGTCATTTAAATTTATATTTCTAATATGCGCGGCTGCCTTCTGATTTTCTTCCTGAATTGCACGGTATATCTCACCGCGATAAATTTTTATCTCTCTCGGCGCGTCAATAGCAATGCGCACGTTCTCTCCTTGAACTTCAACAACATTTATTACAATGTCGTCGCCAATCATTATTTGCTGACGCGGTTTTCTTGTCAAAACCAACATTAGCCTTTAATTTCTCCTTCCGAGTATTTTTACCCCCCTTACCCTTTTTTTTCGGGGAAGAGACGGTGTTTCGTGTTGTAACTGCTGCCGTCCATCACGATTTGCTTTGCAGACATGTTATCGGTGTTAATGACTATCGGCGCCAAAAGGTTAGCTGTCATATCGCGGTAGTCTCTTTCTTTTGGTATAGTCAAAACCGTGTAGACGCAGACATTTTCCGGATTTTCGATGCCGAGCTCTTTAACTGTCGCATCATCAATTTCTGCGGAATATTCGGGGAAGAAAGGTTCAGGAGTAGTCAACATAAACGCCAAATCGCGCCTTGAAAGTGACTGCATAAAATAATAAGGACTTTCTTCACTGTATGGAAGAATTATAAATTCATGTTCCTGCTCAAAGGCGGGAATGCCGTCTTTAAAGTGAACAATTCGCTTTTCGTCAATTTCCAACTCGCCGAACATGTCGGTGTGTACTTTTCTCATGCAAATTTCCTCCATGAAATTTAAGCTGTAAGTTAAGCGTAAGTAAATTAAGCGTAGATATCGTAATTATCTTCAGTTACCCAGCGCCGTATAAAGCCTTGATCTTTCACATAAGTTTGGGTAGTGCCTTGAGTCGCGTGAACATCGGCGGAAGGTGCGGTTTGAATTTCTGCGGTTAAATCGCCTACGTCAATGTCGCCGATAAGCTCCGACGTACGGAATTGAACTTCGACGCCTTTTGTCCATTCAAGGCTGAAGACCGGTTCCGCCTCCATACCTTCCACAAGCTTACGGTGATACTTCGCGGAAATGTCGTTACCGTTTTTGGCGCCGTTCGCCGCATTTGTCCAGCCGTTTTGAGTATGGCGGGAATCTGCCGCGCGTACGTCTGAAATACCTTTTTGACCGCGTTCACGTGCCAAATCAAGCATTGTTCGCCTGCCGGTAACACGCTGACTTTCATACGCGTCAATGCTTTCAATGCGCGGTTGCGTTATCCACTTGCTTGAAAGCGCCTGCCGATTTTCGGTGTGAACTTGCGAAGGTACGGTCTTTGCTCTGTCAAGCGTTCCGTGCGTGATTCGCAAGTCTGTCTGCGGCAACCGGTGACGTATGTTTAACCTTAA
>CAMJNB010000329.1 GCA_946407175.1 uncultured Selenomonadales bacterium
TTGATGATTATTGCGCTGCTAATTGGAGATTAAAAAAATGCAAGATTTACTTAATACCGGTCGTGACATTTTGGCGGTAGTTTGGGGCTTGAATTGCTTGCTCCTTGTATTGGCAACGTTATTTGCTATTGTCTGCGTACCGATTTTTAAAAATCACACCGACTACAAAGCCTTTGTAAGCCGAGTTTTTGACCCCTTGGCAAAAGTGGAAAAATATTTCGTAATAGCTGCGATGACGATTTTGACGGCGCTGGTAATACTGCGCGTATTGATTTTTTTAGGGTGGTGATATGATTGGGAAGGTTCAAAGAGCGACATAAATTTCTAGACGATATTTTTTCTAATGAAAAAAATATCGCTGAATCGGTATCAAATGACGCGGAAAATTGGTTGGAGGTCATCTGCGAAACTTACGACGCCGCTAAACAAAAAAATTTGCAGATAGCCGAAATTGCACACAGGCGTTTTCGCAGAAAAGAATGTTACATTTACACGTGCATTATGACAGGTATCAGTCCGGCGAAATATTACCGCTTGCTGTCGATATTTTTTAAAATTGCTGAAAAGAAAATTGAAACTATTTTTTGAAATGAGAATAGATTTAAAGCATAAATGTTAAAATTTTGCAGGGAGAAAATTCCCTGCTTTTTTGATACTGTAGGAGGTGCTAATGAATGTTAGGTGGAATCCAACTTGAAAATTTTAAAGGCTTGACATCAATGCCGCAAAAAGCCGCGTCCGCGTGGATAGCGGTTGAAGGTTCGGGATTTACCGGCGCAGGTTATAAACCTTTGCTTTATGTCGGAAGTCAGGTAGTAAAAGGCATTAATCACTGGTTCATTGCAGAGCAAACTTTGATTCTTGCACAGCCGGAACGCCACATTGTTAAAATCGCGGTCAACGAGTTCAATCAAAAAATCGAAGGCAAGGACGACGAATTTGAGACGGTTTACAAGATCGTACCACACTCGATTGAATTAATTTTTTAAATAAAAGGCGGCTTTGATGTATTAAGTTTGTGACGTTAAAGCCGTTTTTTTGTGTGTAGGTGAAAAAAATGGTTGGCGTAATCGTGATTTTTCTGGTTATGGGCGTTATTGCTATAGTTGGAGCTTTACTTTTTGTAAACGCCGATGAAACAAAGCTTAGCGACAGACAGCGTAAGTTGGCTGAATCTATGGGTAATTTTTGCAAGTATATTGCGGCAGGCTGTTTTGCAATGGCAATAGCGACGCCGTTTGTTGTACCAAAATACAACGTCTGGCAACAGAATAAAGAAGGCG
This sequence comes from uncultured Selenomonadales bacterium, assembly GCA_946407175.1. Next base: position 1,284 of record CAMJNB010000329.1, read on the forward strand.
AAGCTGAACTTGCACGCGCTGAACAAAACAGGCAAATTGCGGTTCAAGAAGCGAAGGCAAAAGAGGAAGCGGCAAGATCACTCGCCAACGCTGAAATTATCAGAGCTCAGGGCGTGGCGCAGGCTAATAAAATTATCGGTGATAGTTTGCAGAACAATGACGCCTATATCCATTACTTGTGGATTGAGGCATTGAAAGAATCTAAAAACGACGTCATCTATATTCCGACGGAGGCAGGTATACCGATAACCGAAAGTGCAAGATTTTTTCAAAAACGTCAGCAGGAGTAAAGGAGAAAATTTTTGTGAAACTTACAAAATTTGAAATTGAAGGTACGCAAGAAGAAATTGCGCAAATCCTTAACACGTCCGGAGAAAACGAAGGCTTGAAAGGTAGCGTTGATGACACGTACAAATTTTTCCGTGAACATTTTTTGAAGGATAAAAATACCGACGTACCGCCGAAAAAATTTGTTAATGAAAATACAAAGTCTGCAGATGAAGATACAAAAACAGATTTGACGATTCTTAATTTGATAGCGAATATCATACGTCGCGAATTTACAACGGAGCAAACAAGGCTTATTGCAAATAAGCTGTTGTCCTACGCAAATAAAAAAAGCCGTATTGAGAACGGAGCTTAGCATTTGATGATTTAAATTGGGAGTTGTGCCGCTATGGGTCAAAGGCAGTCTCGCTCGCGTGATTCGTATATGAGGAAAATCGATTTTATTTTTTACCGTGAAAAAGAAATACGTGACGCGGTTGCTCGTGCACGACTCACAAGCGGGATATCAAGCGGCACGCTTAAGCTGGTGGATACAGGCGGTATTTCCGATCCTACGGCAATGCAGGCGGTAAAAAATTTGACGCCGCTAAAACAGGTTATTTTAAGAGACGGCGAAATTGTCGAATATCCCGAACGCTGGCTTGAGGTTATCGACAAGACTTATAACTATTGCGCTACGCAAAATGATTGCCGATTGGAAGTGGCAAAAAGACGCTATCGTTCTGAAGATTATCGTAAGACTTGCCTTGAATTAAATATATCCGATTCAACGCGACGTCGGTTATTGGAGCTTGTGAAAATGTACGCGGCACTTCAGGCAGTTCAACTAAATTTAATTTACGTTTGAAAATTTTCTTTATCGCGGCGATAACTTTTTAAAATGACTGGTATAATTTTTAAAGTGGATTTTTCGGCAAGGATGCCGAATTTTTAATTTTGGAGGTGATACTTATGATAGACAGAAATGTAGAAATGTTGACAGCTCAAGAGGCGGCAGATGCGGGTTTACTTGAGTCGATAAAGCGTGGCGAAGCGAAGGTCGAGGGACATTACTCAATCACGCCGGACGGCAAAATAAAATTTAAGCA
>CAMJNB010000330.1 GCA_946407175.1 uncultured Selenomonadales bacterium
AAGTTAAGCAAGCCGATATCCAAGCCGTAATGGACGCGCTGAAAATTTATGTCGACAATATTGAAAAGACGAATCATTGTAACCTGCAGGAATTTGTAAACTTCATGGAGCCGAAATTTCAAGCGGCGGGATATCGTGATAAGCCGAAGTTAGGCGAACAAATTAACGTGATGATAATCCATGACGCGGGAGTAGGCGATTTCGTACTGCAGAGCGGCGCAATTCGTGAAGTTCGCAGAATTTATCCGGGCGCACATATTACCCTTGTTGTAGGGTCACCTGCCGCGTCTTTGGCGGAATTTTGTCCGCACGTCGACGAAATTATTTTGAATGTTCAGCAGTACAATCCTCTGAATTATGTAGACGGCTTAAAGTGGAATTTAGGCTTTGTGCCGAAACTTTTAACGCGGCGCTACCACGTTGCCTACGCCTTTGTTCACAATCCCATTGCTACGGCGTTAATGTATATGAGCGGCGCGCATGAGCGAGTGTCACATTTCTTTGAAGAAGGCGAAGAAACTTTTGTCTGTCACTGCAATATGCCGCTGCGCTACGGCATGGGTTTGGCGCAATACCTTCTGCCTATGTACAATTACGGTGACCATGTAGTTGATACGTGCTTTTCGTTGCTTGAGGCGGGATTGCATGCGCCGATTGAAAACAGAGACCTTGAAATTTGGTGCACGGGTTTGGACGTAACTACGGCAAGCGACATGATTAAATCTGCGCGGCGTCCTCTTTATGCAGTAGTTTTCGGCGGTAACAGAATGGTCAAGCACTACCCTCCTGAAAAGTACGCAAAAGTTTTACAGCTTATCGTCAACGCGGAGCCGTCAGCTAACTTCGTAGTTTTAGGCGGCGGTCAAGCTGACGCTGTATCTGCGCAGACGTTGCGACAAAGTTTGGGCGAAGAATTTTTTTCAAAGTACGTGATTGACTTAACCAACAAGGTGACGTACAGACAGACGGCGGTAGTTTTGGGCTTATGCGACATGTACATTGGCAATGACACGGGTGCGTTGCATGTTGCGGCGGCTATGAAATGTCCTTGTCTTGCCGTATTTCCATTCCCCGCAGATTTTCCCGCACCGAGCAAGGTTGACGGCTTGAGACTTTTCAGACCGTACAATGTTCCCTCCGTCGTGGTTCAACCTGCTCATGCGCTTGACGTTTGTGCACGTCCCAAAAATGAACCGTACATTCCCTTTGGTTGCCGCGTACTTGACAAGCCACACTGTATCGCGCAGATTCCGCCGGAAGTAGTATTTGCCGGTTTTCAAATTTTAAAAGATAAAATTGCCAAAAATATCGTCAGCACTACCTACGTCTACTGAATTTTTTTACAAAAAAATTTGCACGAAAAAAATTTCTGTGTTATAATTCGCGAACTATGCAAAAAGAAGGTGAATCACATGGCTAATTATTGTGAAATTTGTCATAAAGGTATTATGTCCGGTATGAACGTCAGCCATTCGCACTTAAAGACCAAACGCAAATGGAAACCGAACATTCAACACGTCCGTGCCATTGTTGACGGCGAAATTAAACGCGTAAATGTATGCACTCGTTGCCTTCGTTCAGGTAAAGTTCAACGCGCAATTTAAATTTTTAATACGGCACAAAAAAACTCCTCCAAGATTTTTTCTTGTGAGGGGTTTTTAGTTTACAAAAAATTTTAGTTTGCGGAAATTTGTATTGAACTTTCGCCGAAAGATTTCAGCTTAGCAACTTCTTTCATAATTTTATTAGCGAAGTCCGCCAAATTATCTTTATCTTTCGCGTTGCCGTCAAAGTACATGGGCGTACCATAGACAACGGCAAGGCGCGGAAATTTTGATTCGGCAGAAAATATTTTATCGGTGTTGACAATCGCCGCCGGAATAATAGGCGCCTTTGTCAACGCGGCAATAAGACTTACGCCCGGTTCCGCTTTACCGATTTTGCCGGTTTTACTGCGTGTGCCTTCGGGAAAAATTCCGAGACAATCGCCGCCTTTTAAAATCTTCACGGCAGTTTTAATCGCCGCTTTATCTGCTGCGCCGCGCTTAACCGGAAATACGTGCAAGCCGCGACATATTGCCGCCATTACGGGATTTTTAAAAAGTTCCTCCTTGCCCATGTAGTTTACTTCACGGTCAATGAAAGTTCCCAAAAACGGCGGATCCCAATTCGCCATGTGATTCGCCGCCAATATAAACGCGCCGGTTTTCGGAATATTTTCAGCGCCGATTACCTTCGCACGAAAAAATATTCCATACCATAAGCGGCATAAAAATCTAAAAAATTTGTAGAACATAATTTTAGCTTGGAGCTTAAAGCTTTCAGCTTTCAGCTAATTTCAAAATAGAATTAACGACGTCATCAACCGTCATATTGGTTGAATCAATTAAAACGGCGTCATCAGCCTTAGCAAGCGGCGCAATTTCGCGTTCACTGTCCTGCTTATCCCTAAACGCAATTTCACTTTCCACCGCGTCCAAAGTCACGTCTTGCCCCTTAGCCTTCAATTCTTCAAAACGCCGCCGCGCCCTTTCGCTAAGTGACGCAGTTAAAAAAATTTTCACGTCGGCATTTGGTAAAACCTGCGTGCCGATATCGCGACCGTCCATTATAACCGAGCCTTGCCGCGCCATTTCGCGTTGCAGTTCGGTT
>CAMJNB010000331.1 GCA_946407175.1 uncultured Selenomonadales bacterium
GCATACCGTCCATCGCCGCGCCGTCAAGCCAGCCCGCGTTGGTGACAAAACCGATAACGCCGCTTTCGCCGATTCTGTCACTTGCCCAGCGAAACGCCTTTATGTACGAATCATACAGAGAATTTTTATTTGTGGCATTCGTACCTGCCGCATAAGTTTCGGCAATTCGATTTTCAAGTTTGGGGTAAAAATTATTCTGCGCGTTATCGTTGGCAGATTTTTGACCGACTGAATAAGGCGGGTTGCCGATTATGACGTTGATTCGCGTTTCCTTTTGTTCGTTGACTCGCTCGGCGTTTTCTTCAAGCGCAAACGGCAAATATTCAACTTCATCACGCTCAAACATTTCAAAAGTATCAGTGAAACAAATTCCGTCGAAAGGGAAAAAATTTTTCAAGCCCAGTGCGTCGTGGAAAGTGTTTTCAATGTTAATCGCGGCGATGTAGTAGGCAAGCAATACAATTTCGTTTGCGTGCAGTTCGTTTTGATATTTGCGGAGTAAATCTTTTTGCCGAATCAAGCCGCTTTGAATCAGCCGCGTTATGAAAGTTCCCGTGCCGGTAAACGGATCAAGTACGTGTACTTTTTTATCTGAAATTGTGCGATTGAAATTTTTCTTCAACACGTCATTAACCGATTGCAAAATAAAATCTACGACTTCAACCGGCGTGTAGACAATGCCGAGCCTTTCGACGGTCAAAGGCAGAGCCGTTTTGAAAAATTTGTCGTAAAGTTCAATGATGATAGTTTGGCGCTGTTCGGCGGTTGTGGCAACTTTGCAACGTTCGCGGACGGAATTGTAAAATTTATCAAGTTGCGCGTTATCGTCTTCAGTGTCAAGCAGATTGAAAATTTTCTGCATGGACTTTGAAACGGCGTTGTTGTTGACGAAAGAATAATTTTCAAAAAGCGCCTCAAAAACAGGTTTAGTCACGACGTGTTGAGCCAGCATTTCTACGGCGTCTTTTTCCGTGATTGTCGGGTTGATATTTTTGCGAAGATCGGCGAGGAAATTTTTAAATTCGGGTTTATCTGTCAGCAATAAAATTTTATTTTTGTGACGTTCGGCAATTTCCGCAATATCCTTAGCCCATTGCTCCCAATATCGACGGTTGCCGACACGTTCAACCATTCGCGCGTAAATCACGTCTTGCAATTTGTCGAAAAACAGCGGCAGTTGAATTTGTTCGGAAGTTCCGCCGCCGCCGCGTTTAATTTCAATGTGACTGCTTGAATTTTTCAATTTAATTTCTTCAACAAAAATATCCATACGCGAATCGTGCGCGCGCAGAGCGTTCAAAACGTCCCACACCGTGCCGAAATCTTTGCTGGCGTCGAGTGCGTCTTCAGGATTTATGTTAATCGGCACAACGACGGGGATAATAATGTAGCCGTACTTTTTGCCGGAACTTTTACGCATAACGCGCCCGACTGCTTGAACAATTTCGACTTTGGATTTACGCGGCGACAAAAATAAAACCGCGTCAAGACTCGGCACGTCAACGCCTTCAGAAAGACAGCGGACGTTAGTCAAGATACGGCAAGCGTCGGCATTTTTCAGGCAAGAAAGTTTTGTGTCACGAACAGCGGCGGACATCGTGCCGTCAATGTGTTCAGCCGTGACGTTCATTTTCAGCGCGTTAAAAGTATCGGCAATTTGTTTCGACGCGGCAATTTTGGGGCAAAAAGCAACGGCTTTATTCAGCGGCGAAAAATCTTCGTCAAAATCATTGAGACTGCGTTTTTGCAGAGCGTTTACACAGCCGATAAGTTTTGCCACGTCGTCAATGTTGATATTTTTGTCGGCGGCTAGCGCGTTTTGAATTTCGGCAGGGACATCATTTTCAGAAACGGTCAGCACGATAACTTTGTAATCACTCAACAAATTTTTTTCGACTGCTTCACCGAATCCGATATGAAAAATTTCATCGCCGTAAGTTTGGGCGTCGTCCATTGACCAAAGCTCCAAGTCATTGTCGGCGGCTTTTTTCTTCGCGTCGGATTTATAAAGTCGCGGCGTCGCTGTCATGTACAGACGCTTTTTGCCGTGAATAAAATTTTCAGCGTGAACTGCGGTAAATTGCGTGGCGTCCTTGCCGTAGCCAGTAGTGCGGTGCGCCTCGTCACAAATTACCAAGTCAAAAGAAATTTTAGCGGCGGCTACTTTGTCCAGTGATTGATAAGTTGAAAAAATCACCGTCATTTTATCGGCAGAAAAATTTTCAATGCGGCGTGAAATTTCGGCAGGGTCTGTAGTAGCTGGCATTGGCAGATTGACGCCCAAAAATTCATCGGCGCTTTTTGAAACGGTATCGTCCGAGCAAACGCAAATGTAGTTGAAGGGCTTTTCGGCGAAGGTTGCCCATTCCTGCAGTGTTTGACTTAGCAAAGAAATTGACGGCACGAGAAATAAAATTTTGCCGTGCGAATTTGTTTCAAGTTCGGCGATTTTAAGCGAAGTATAAGTTTTGCCTGTGCCGCACGCCATTATTAATTTGCCGCGATTAAAATTTTTAAAATGTTCGTGCGTCGCGTTGATAGCGTCAATTTGATGTTGTAGAGGTTGCCTGTCAATTTTTCGTGCGTCGTCGCCAAAAATTCCGGCGTCAAGTTTTTGCCAATCAACGGCGGCATTGCGTAAATCTTCAA
>CAMJNB010000332.1 GCA_946407175.1 uncultured Selenomonadales bacterium
TTTTCCGCGCAGGTTACCATAAAATTGACCCCAGCCTGTTCCAAATTAATTAAAAAAAGTTTTTTGAAAAAAGGATAACTACAAAATATCAGCACGTAAAATAAAATTAAGTTAAAAATAATCGGCAGAAAAAGCAACCCTTCGGCGCGTAGTCGGAGGTTTTTTTGTTGACGATAGAAAACCTTTTTGCTAAACTTTAAAGCGAAAGGTGATTAGGTAAGTATATGCGTACGAAAATTTTAGCGGGCGGAATATCATTTGCATTGATTTTGGCGTTGACTCTCTCTTACAACAGCTATCAAAGATTTACCGCGATTATTACGCAGGATTATGTAGATGACGCTTTACGAACGGCACAAACGGCGTTGACTTTCCTTGACGCAGATACTTTTTCAGCCTACAGCCAAAATCTTTCGGCACGACAAGAAATTCTTGATAAATGGCAAAACATTGCCGACACGCAAGATGCAATGTTTATCTACGTGATTGAGCCTTTTGACGACTACAATCACATTCGCTTTATCATTAACGTTAAACAGACCGGTTCAGAGTATGATATTTTTCAGGTTGGATTTGTAATGCCGACAAGCAGTGACGAATACAAAAAGGCTTATCGTGACCTTTATGAAGGCGTTGAAGATTTTGCCTTTGTGATACGTGACAATGGAATTAGTATGACCGGCGACCACGTAACCGCACTGATACCGGTAAAAAATTCTGATGAAACGGTTAAATGTATTCTCTGCGTTCAAATGCAAATGGATAAGCTTGACGCCGAAAAAATTTTTTTTCTGGAACGTACAGTTGCCGTTACGCTTATTTGTCTTTTGCTGATGTTTTTTGTCGGCAAAAAATATCTCAACGCTACCTTGTTTCATCCACTAAGTGAGCTTACGCAAGGCGTCAAAGAAATTTCTGACGGTAACTTAAACAAAAAACTTGATATTAAAACCGGTGACGAACTTCAGACGCTTTCTGAAGCCTTCAACACGATGACGGACGAACTGAAATTGCAAATGGCGACCTTAACTAAAGTCACCGCCGAAAAAGAACGCATTGCCACCGAACTTGACGTTGCCACTAAAATTCAAAGTTCAATGTTGCCGAAAAATTTTTCCGTCGACAAGCGCGTTGACCTTTTCGCGACGATGACGCCTGCAAAAGAAGTCGGCGGCGATTTGTACGACTTTTACAAGCTTGATGAAAATCACCTCTTTATTACGATAGCCGACGTTTCCGGCAAAGGCGTACCTGCCGCGCTGTTTATGGTTGCCGCTATTACGAACTTGCGAAATTTCACCGCGTCACTGAAAAGCTCGGATGATTTAAAAACTGCGATTGAAAAAACCAATGACAAACTTTGCACCAACAATGACGGCGGACTTTTCGCCACGGCATTTAGCGGCGTACTTGATTTGACGACCGGAATTTTTCGCTACGTCAATGCCGGACATAATCCACCGCTGATTCGGCGGCACGGTGAAAATTTTTCTGAACTGCCAATGGAGTTGAATTTTGTATTAGGCGGTTGGGATGATTGGCAATATATTCAGCAGGAAATTCAGCTTGAAGAGGGCGATACAATTTTTCTGTACACCGACGGCGTTACTGAGGCTGTTGATTCTGCAGGTGAAATGTATTCGCTTGAAAGGCTGAAAAATTTTTTAAATGAAATGGACAAAAATAATTCGGCGGAAGAAATTTTGGCGGCAGTTCGTACAGAGCTGGAAAATTTTTCTGTCAATGCCGAGCAGTCCGACGATATCACAATGCTTGCCATAAAATTTGAAAGGAGAAATTAAAATGTTAAAAATAAACAAAGAGACAGCGGGCGATGTACTCACCGTTCATATTGTCGGCGACTTGAATATCAAGACTTCGCCGCAACTTGAAGAGGAGCTTACAAAGTCCATTGACGGCGTGAAAAAATTGATTTTGGATTTCACGGACGTGGAGTACATTTCATCAGCCGGTTTGCGCGTTTTGTTGGCAACGGAAAAAGCCATGCGGCGTCAAGGCGGCTCAATGACTCTTCAACACGTCAATTCTGCCGTTAAAGAAATTATTCGCCTTGCAGGTTTTCTTCAAGTCATGCACATTGAGGATTAGCGCCGTAATTCAATTTCATCTGCCAAAATTTTTGTACGTACTTTAAAAAAATATGCTAAAATTGACGCCGATAATAATTTGGGCGGAAGTGATAGCATGAAAGACTTGGACGAAATATTAAAACAATACCGTGAAGATTCTTCGTCAACGCATCAACAAGGCACGCGCTTTGAAGTGTTGATGAAGAATTTTTTATTGACTTACGCGCCTTATCGCGGCAGATTTTCTGACGTTTGGATGTGGAAAGATTTTCCATTCCGCGCAGATTTCGGCGGCAAGGATTTAGGTATTGACCTCGTAGCACAAACAGTTGACGGCGAATTTTGGGCTGTTCAATGCAAATTTTACGCCGATACCTCGACCATTGACAAACCCGCAGTTGATTCATTCCTTGCCACGTCGTCAAAAACTTTTCAAGGCGACAAAAAATTTTCTGCGCGTATTTGGATTTCTACCACGAATAATTTCACCGACAACGCCGAAAAAACTTTGCAGAATCAATCGCCGCCGGTTACTCGTATCGGCATTGA
>CAMJNB010000333.1 GCA_946407175.1 uncultured Selenomonadales bacterium
GAAGTTTACGCGCCTGTCCACCTCCATTATCGTGGTTAAAGTCTCGTCTATTTCGTCTTCGTCAGTCTGCGCGAATGTGCGGTAGGAAACTTCGGGAAGGTTACGGCGCTCGGCAAAAACTACTTTAACTATTTTGTCATTCACGTCACAAAAATTTGAGCGGAAAATTTCGTCCGACGCAACCATATCATTAATGACGCGGTTAAATCGAATCGGCGTAATTTCCCCTTCAATTTTGTAAAGCATCTGCACTGAAAAGTACGGCGATATAAAATGTTTTTGCGCAAAAAATCTGCTTTCCTCCGGCGTCAAGTCTACAACTTTTTCAATTTGATTGGGATTATATCCTGAAGAACTGCTCATCTGCCGTCCGTAAGTTTGCTCCAAAATTTTTTTCTCTTCAGCCGTCAATTCCAAATCATTCAACTCCTTTTAATTCAATTAGCTATCTTATAATTTTTAATTCTACACTAAGGGCGAAAATCTTTTTTTGGCGTCACTTTTTTTGTAAGGGCAGGAAAAAATATGCGGCGTAAAGAATTATACACAAACTTTAAAAGTTACGGAGGTATGAAGAATGGGATTAATTCAAGCGGCATTAAGCGCGGCAGGCGGCGTACTCGGCGATCAGTGGAAGGAGCTTTTTTATTGTGACAGCTTAAGCGCCGACGTTTTGGTTGCAAAAGGTCACCGTCGCAAAAGCCACAGCTGGAGTTCAAATTCCGGTGACGACAACATTATCACAGACGGTTCCGTCATTTCAGTTAATAACGGTCAGTGCATGATGATTGTCGAACAGGGCAAAGTTGTTGACTTCTGCGCGGAGCCCGGCGAATACACGTACGATAAAAGTACTGAACCGTCGCTTTTTTCCGGCGGCAATCTCGCTGAAAATATTCAAGCCGTCTTTCACGAAATAGGCAGACGTTTCACTTTCGGCGGCGATACCGGCAAGGATCAGCGCATTTACTATTTCAACACGAAAGAAATTGTCGGCAACAAATACGGCACGCCCACGCCGGTACCCTTCCGCGTCGTCGATTATAATATCGGTCTTGACGTTGACATTGCGATAAAATGTTTCGGCTCCTACAGCTACAAAATTGCAAATCCGATTCTGTTTTATACGAACGTCTGCGGCAACGTCACGGACACTTTTAACCGCTCGGAAATTGACGCGCAGTTAAAAACCGAATTGATGACGGCGTTGCAACCTGCCTTTGCAAAAATTTCTGAAATGGGTATTCGTTACAGCGCTCTACCCGGTCACACGCAGGAAATTGCCGACGCGCTTAACGAAGTTTTAAGCAAGAAGTGGGGCGAACTGCGCGGCTTGCAAGTTGTATCTTTCGGCGTCTCCAACGTAAGCGCAAGTGAAGAAGATGCCGCAATGATTAAGGAAATGCAACGTAACGGCGCGTTGAGAAATCCTGCAATGGCGGCGGCGCATTTAACCGGTGCACAAGCAAGCGCAATGCAAGCGGCGGCGAATAACACGGCAGGTGCCATGACGGGCTTTATGGGTATGGGTATGGCACAACAGGCAGGCGGCGTGAATGCGGCTAACCTTTTCGCAATGGCTCAACAGCAACAGCAACAACCGCAGAATCAACCGCCTACGTGGAAATGTCCTGCTTGCGGCAACGAAGGCAATCGCGGTAATTTCTGTATGAATTGCGGCAGTAAAAAACCGGCACCGGCGGCAGGTTGGAAATGCGAATGCGGCGCGACGAATACCGGTAAATTCTGTTCAGAGTGCGGCAAACCTAAACCTGCGTCCGACGAATGGACTTGCGAATGTGGCGCCGTTAATAAAGGTAAATTCTGCGCGGAATGTGGAAAACCGAGAAAGAATTAGGGGCTAGGGACTAGGAATTAGGAAATAGGAATTAAAATTACAAGCTCCAATCTCTAAGCTCTAAGCTCCAATCTCCAATCTCCAATCTAACAAAGGATAATTCAATGGCATTAGTTATAGCGATTGTAATTGCACTGGTTCTCGCCTATTTTTTCCGCCAAGCCTTGATTGACTCAATGAGCAACGTCCATGTCGCGCAGGAGGCTCATGACTATTTGCAAAATGACAGCGTAAACATTACGACGGAAATTGACATGTACCTTTTCACAAGCCTTTCCGTTGTACCGAAACCTCAAGATGATGACGACCAAAATGTTGACGACAATGTAAATGATGATTCAGATAATGATTCTGATGATGATTCAGATAATGATTCAGATGATGATTCAGATGATGATTCGGATAATGATTCGGACGACGGCGGAAGTGACGGCGGCGACGGTGGAGATTAATTTAAACTAAACAACGCAATTTTTAAGTCTCGGCTACGGTCGGGGCTTTTTTAGATTTTTTAAGATTTACTTTTTCTTAATACAGTATAATTTAAAGAGGTGGAAATTTTTTAGATGAGAAAAATTTTAACGCTGATTCTGCTGACGGCGCTTATTTTAACGGCGGCTTGCGGCAGACGTGTAGACGATAAAGTACTGCGCGTGATGCTCGGTTCAAACGTGGTATCGCTTGACACTTCGCAGGCAATAGACTCGGCGTCCTTTGAAGTCATTAACGATTGCATGGAGGGACTTTTGCAACTTGACGCGGCGGGCA
>CAMJNB010000334.1 GCA_946407175.1 uncultured Selenomonadales bacterium
CATGATGATTTTGCCGCATAAAAAGGGCGAACGCATACCCGTAATACGCAGTTACTTAAAGGCTGATGATTTTATCAACCCCGAACACGCCGCGATTTTTACCGCTTGCGTCAGCCTTTACGACGAAGGAACATTGCCTAATATGCCGCTTATTGCGGAATGGTTAAAGTCTCATAACTACACGATTTACAGTAGCACCAACGGCGCGGCTATTGCAAATGTCAATTCAACCTTAGGTTATGTAACTACCAACACAATATTTAATTTAGGGCAAGTCGCATATACGGACGCTTTAGCCGACAATTACGCGGCTATACTTGCAAAGGCGGCGCTAAAAAGAAAAATGTTAAAGCACAATTTACAGAGCATACAAAACATTTTCCGCGACACAATGTCACCGGACGAAATGTTAAATGCCGACCAACAAATTATTAACGAATTGACCGGCAAATCAAAAGTAAAAAATTTTGAAGGGATTTCAGAATTTCTTACTGGCAAGAATGATATCACAGAATCAAAATTATTTCAATACTTCGAGGAATTTCAAAAGTTTGCAAATCGCAAAACCGGTTTTGAAAATTTTGACGCTGTACAAATTTTAGCACCTTCGGTGCAAGTGATTGGCGGACTCCCAGGCACGGGCAAAACTACCTTTTGCTGGCAACTCTTAAATCAGCTTGCCGAGCGCGGCGAAACCTGTTTATATTTTAGTTATGAAATGTCGAATGCGGAAATATTTACCAAAACGCTTGCACGCGAGCACTTCCAAATTTGCAGTGCACGAGACATACCGACTTTAAATTCTATCGGTATTCGCAAGGGTGATTTTTGGAATGTTGTAATGCAGGGAAAAGAAAATCCTTTGTATGAATCCGCAATGGCGTTTATTGACAGCGTGATTCCGCGCGCTAAGCTCAAATACAAAACACTGAAAATTTATGAGGCGGAAGATGAAACGATTGACGACATTTTAAGGATGATTCGCCCGTTTTGTCAATCCGGTAAAGCACCTATTGTCTGCATTGATTATCTGCAACTTATTAGCCCGACTGATCCTAAACTTACAGAGGCTGACAACTTAAAAATCGTGATGAAACGCCTTAAGCGCTTTTCCACCACTACCAACACGACCTTTATCATTATTTCGGCATTAAACCGTGATTCTTATGCCGGCGGTGACACGCTGAAAGGTTTTCGCGGCACGTCCGCTATTGAGTTTAGTTGCGATGCCGCCTATTTGTTAAATCTCAATTTTGACCCTAAAGTGGAATCCGCCGAATCAGCGCAACGCAAACAACCGCGCGGAATCCGCTTGAAATGTTTAAAAAATAGGTTTGGTAACACGTTTGAAATTTATTTTGATTATGCCAGTGCGCACGATTATTTTGTAGCAGTGGACGAGGCGCCCGACGTCGTAGACGATACATCCGACGAGCCGAAACCTGCCGAATCCGCACCGCCCGCCACCGATGAGGACGACGACGAAGAAGAAATGCGCAGAGGATAATATTTAAATATAAGCTTGCCTTTAGCACCGATTTTTAAAATTGGTGCTATTTTTGGCGCTGTAAATAAAGGAGAATAGTCAATGTGCAGGTACACACCGATTAAAAATATTTGTATCGCTAATCACAAAATTATAAAAATGGCGTTCGCGCTTAATGTCAGTGACAAAGATGATAAAAAAAAGAGAGCAGAATACACCGTGAACTTCAATCAAGAATACGCCAAAAGAGTTACTCAAAATAAAAAAATTGCGTTCACAGTTAATGGCTATGACGTTTTCACACCTAAACCCGACGGAAAGAAGGGCGAAACCGTCAAGCACAAAGTCACGTACCCTTGCAAATTGCGCGTGGTCGAAGACCCTTTGCTTAATCTTTCGGACGCCGAGCGCGAAAATCTCAAAACGCCGCCTAATCTCTTTGACCGCTTAATTTTTACCGCGTTGACGTCCGCGTACCACGAGGGCATTAAGGAAATTTCCGTCGCCGCACTTTATCGCATTATCACCGGAAAAAATAATCACGAGTGCAAACCCAGCGAAAATCACGCCACCGACATTTTAGACTCCGTCAAGAAGTTAGCTTGTCTGCAGGTTAGCATTGACGCCACCGACGCTTTTACAAGCTATACTCATAAAGACGGGACGCCAAAATACAATGACGGCAAGCCGCTTGTCATTGACTTCACACCGATTATTCCTTGCACTATTTTCAGCGGGACTTTTCAAAGTGATAAAAATACAGAGGTTATTAGGCTTACTGCCGAATCCCCGCTTTTCAAAGTTGCACGTCTTATGAATCAGCTTTTAACCGTCCCGCGTGAAGTGCTTGATGTCGGCAAAACACGTCATACCGCCAATATTTACAAAGTCAAATTTTGTACGCTTTTTCGCGTAATGGAAATTCCCAAAGCACGCAACCTCACAGATGTTATCACCTTTGACGACATTTTTACCAAATGTGGAATTGATAATGCAAGCCCAAAAATCAAGGCAACGGCGCGAGATATCATTTCGGTAATTCTTCGCAACCTTAAAAACGCCGACAGTTTGAAGTCTTTTAAAGCCGTTCGCGACGGAGCCGAGTACACAAAAATCGAACTTACGTACCTTTCAAAAGGC
>CAMJNB010000335.1 GCA_946407175.1 uncultured Selenomonadales bacterium
GAAGTTCAAAAGGTTTATGACTTCATTGTAGGCGGCGTGAACGTTTTCTTTGTAGACGGCATTGCGGCGGAAGGCTACAGCGAAGATTAATTAAGAATTAAAATTGCTCTAAGTTCAAAGATCTAAGCTCAAAGCTAATTCTGACGGGATGAAAAGTCCCGTTTTTTTGTGGAGTGAAGGCAATGGAAAGAAAAATTATCAGCGGCACGTATCGAGACTACCTGTTTTTATTCGGTGACAGCCGCACGGCGTATTCAGATTTGTCCGCGAAAAAATCTGCCGTCGAAAAAAATTTGTACATAATGCTTGAAGACGGACTGCCTGCGGGATATATCTGCGCTAACGTGTCCGAAAATCTTTGCAATGTTACATACGCCTACACGGTGCCTGAAAAGCGGCGTCACGGCGTTTTCACGGCGCTGTTGAAATATTTGACGCAACTTGATAACATTGCGGCGGTTAGTGTACAAATTTCCGAGAGTCAAGAAAATTTTGCATCGATAGTTAAAACTTGCGAGGCGGCAGGTTTTCACCAAGACAGTGTTGTAAAAATTTTCCGCGCAGATTGGGAGAGTCTTCATACGTGGAAAGAAACGTATTTTGATAACTTCATGGCGACGCACGGTCACAAGTACCTTGAATATTTTGCGCGGCGTAATTTTAAAGTTTACTCTTTCGCCGACGCGCCGGAAAAATATTTGGAGCAACTGTATCATTCGCAGGAAAATTTTTTTGAAAATACTTTGGACGTGAAAAGATTTTTTGACGGCTACGATAAAAATTTGGTGGCGCGGGATATAAGTTTTCTTTCGGTGAAAGATGACAAACTTGCCGCGTACTACCTTGCGACTTCTCCGGACGGAAATAATGTCGTGGTGGAGCAAACTGCCGTTGCGAAAAAATATTTGAACAGCGGCGCGATGTTGCCTTTGTGGGATAAATTTATCCGCACGCTTTACATTCGGCAGTGCAACAATATGGCGTTCGCGATTTACTCTGAAAATACACCGGCGATTAAGTTCGACGCAAAAATTACAAAAAATCTCAAGCTGACTGAAACACGTCTCTACAAATATGCGTTCACAAAAAATTTTAGTCATCGTAAAAATTTTTAAGGCGACTTAATATTTTTTAAACTGCCGCGTATAATAGGTGACAAAAAAATTGACAAACTTGATAATTGAATAATTGAAAGGAAGTTTTAAAAATGGCAACGAGAGAAGAAAATTTGAAAAAGATTAATGATGAACTTGAACAACTTAGCGATGAAGAGCTTGATAAAGTTGCAGGCGGCACGTACCTTGAAAGTGCAGGCGACGCTAAAAAGTTTAACGAACTCGGCATAAAAATTTACGACACGGAGGTTTTTGGCGTACCGGTTCTTACTCACAATGAATTTGTAAAACTGCGCGATGAGTTCACAAAGTTCGGCGTGACGGTTAAAGATAAAGGCGGCTTAATCAATTCAAACGAATACTACATTGGCGGCAAGCTGGTTACGCGCGACGAGGCATGGAAACATATTCAAAGCCAAGTTAAATAAATCAAGTTGAGTAATTTAAATCACGTTAAGTAAATCAATTAAAAAAATTTCGCAAAAAAAATTACCGAAATAAAAAATAAAATTCGGCTCGGACGTTTATCCGAGCTTTTTTTGTGCGAATAATAATCTTTCGGCTAAATGCGGTTGAATTTGCGGTATGAAATGGTGTAAAATTAAATGCCTTAATTCGGCTTGAAATTAAAGCGATGAAAACTTCTAAATTTTTTTGAGGAGTGTTACATTTGAAGAAACGTTTATTTACGTCTGAATCGGTGACTGAAGGGCATCCCGACAAAGTTGCCGACAGAATTTCTGATAGTATTTTAGACGCAATTTTGGAGCGTGACCCCGAAGGTCGCGTAGCTTGCGAAACTTTGGTAACCACCGGACAAGTTCACGTCGTAGGCGAAATTTCTACAACCTGCTACGTCGACATTTCAAAAATTATTCGTGAGGCAATTCGCGAAATCGGCTACACAAATTCTGCGTACGGTTTTGACGCTGACACGGTAGGCGTTTTAATTTCGCTTGACGAACAATCGCCGGACATTGCGCAGGGCGTCAACAAAGCTCTTGAGGCACGTGAAGGCAATATGGATATCGAAGACGCTATCGGCGCGGGAGATCAAGGCATGATGTTCGGCTACGCGACTAATGAAACGCCTGAATATATGCCGTTGCCAATTTCACTTGCACATAAGCTGGCGTACAAACTTGCCGACATTCGCAAAGTCACCGGCGAAATGAATTACCTGCGTCCCGACGGCAAAACGCAAGTCACCGTAGTTTATGAAGGCGACAAACCCGTTGCTGTTGACACTATCGTAGTTTCCACGCAACACGAACCGCACGTAAGCGTTGAACAGATTAAAGCCGACGTTATAAAGTACGTCGTCAAGCCGATTGTGCCTGAAGAGTTATTGACGGCTGACACGAAATTTTTTGTCAATCCTACCGGCAAATTTGTTATCGGCGGACCGCAGGGGGATTCGGGACTTACCGGCAGAAAAATTATCGTCGACACTTACGGCGGCATGGCGCGTCACGGCGGCGGAGCATTCAGCGGCAAAGA
>CAMJNB010000336.1 GCA_946407175.1 uncultured Selenomonadales bacterium
TAAAGCAGAGGGCTTTCACGGCGCTTTCTCGGTAAATTGTAACTTCAATTCCGATTTGAACGCAACCTTTTGTCTGCGGCTCGTACTCTTCACCTGCCCAAATATATTGATGCGCAAGATCATCAGCATAAAGCCGCCATTGAGTTTTTTTGGCGGTATTTTTTATGCTGTCAAAGTCAGCTTCACTTTCTACCCTGTCTAACTTACTTAAGTCTTCTTTTATATTATCATCTTTTTGAGTAGCATTAAGCTTGGAATAGTGCTGATTTAACAAAAAATAAGCCGTTGCTTTTTCATATGACCGCCGACTATTTTGGTCATACATACCACGCGGAAAAATCAGCTCTATACAACCATCATTAGAAAATAATTCGTTGCTTAAAAATTTAACGAAAAAATCACCATACCAAGTAAACATTCTTTGAGAATTGTAATCGTAATCCTCTAAGTCAAAAAGTTCTTGGAGCCATTTCAAAGAATTTTCCGCGATAAAGTTCACGTCATCACGAAGGCATGCATTATTGTAGTATTTTTGTATTAAATCCATTTAGACGTCACCTTTCATATTCGGAGGGGGAAATTCAGTTTTTTTTCAAAAAATTTACCAAATTGATATTATCGCTCAAAAAAGTTACAATCGCGCGCGAAGAAAAAACTCTCGACAAAAGCAAAAAATTAAAAGATACAACATTAACCCTCACTCAAACAAAGGAGGGTGATAAAAAAAATTTATGTATAGTTCAATAAAAAATTGTCGGTATATTTTAACGCAGAGAGGAGAATTACAATGGAAATGAATTTTGACAACGCAAACTTTCAACATATTCAGGGAACTCCCGAAAGCGACCGCGTCAATGCAATTCAAACGTTTTTTGCGACGTTCAACACCACGCAAGGCGGCTATGATCTTGTCACTGTTGATCTTGCGAAAGCCACAAATTTTATTTTCAACAGCGGTGTCTTGAGTCTTTCTGAAGGGCATGACAATAATCTTGCGGTCACCGGAAACTTTGCAACGGCTCATCTCGGCAATTCTCATAACACAAATATTTTTAGTAATATGCAGGATGGCGGCTTTTTGCATATTACCGCAAACGATTTTTCGACAACTAAAATTTATTTGCCGGATGATAAATCTTGCACCGGTACTTGGAGTGGTGAGAATCTCAACACGCTTACATTAACCGTAACAGCACCGACAGATAATCCGATTCCATCACAAATCACTTGCTACGGCGTAAGCGACGGCAACATTCCGCAAATTTTCGGCGCAAACGTCTATATTTGCTCTCGTCCGCAAGGCGAAACTACAGAAGAATTGGAAGAAGTCCCGTCGCTTGACGAAGTAATTCAGCCGCCTTCAGACAGCGTAAGCGATCAAAGTCAAAGTACATTTCCTTTATGGATTGAGCCGATTGAACACGCCACCGGTAGCAAACTTGTAACGACGACGCCTGTCACTGACACGCCGAAGGTTAATCCTACTTCTACAATGTAAAAAAGCTCCCTACAAAATCACAACAATTTTAAGGGATTATAATAACATCGACCAATTTTAACAAGTAAATTTAAATGACGGATCGCCTTTTGGGATCGCGTTGAAAATAATCTCACATTCGCATTGATGAAAAATCAGTGCGAATTTTTTTCTTGCATTTTTCTTGCAATTAATAATTCTTAATGCGATAATTACTGCGAAAAAAATTTTCTCAAAACGTACAACACGGGGAGGAAAAATAAAAATGTCAACAGTTGTAATAACGGGTACGCAGTGGGGCGACGAAGGCAAGGGCAAAATTGTAGACTACCTGGCCGCGCAAGCTGATACCGTAGTAAGATATCAAGGCGGCTCCAACGCGGGACATACCGTAAGCGTAAACGGCGAAGAATATAAACTGCGTCTTCTGCCGTCGGGAATTTTGTGCAAGGATACTCTTTGCGTCATTGCAAACGGCGTAGTTTTTGATCCGCAGGTTTTTCTTGAAGAGATTTCAGCCATGCAAAGTCGCGGCATTGATACTTCAAACATTCGCCTTTCAAACCGCGCGCACGTAGTTATGCCGTGGCACAAACTTTGTGACGAACTCGGCGAAAATCTGCGCGGTGAAAATAAAATCGGTACTACAAAGCGCGGAATCGGTCCCTGCTACATGGATAAGGCGGACAGAATCGGTATCAGAGTTTGTGATTTAATTGACCGTGAAGATTTTGCAGAAAAATGCCGTGAAGTTTTGGAGCAGAAAAATTTCTTGCTCAAGCAGATTTATAATCACGAGCCTTTAAGCTACGAAGAAATTTTGCACGAATACGAAGGTTACGCGGAAAAAATTGCGCCGTACGTCTGCGACACGATAACGCTTTTAAATGAGGAAGTAAACGCCGGTAAAAAGATTTTGTTTGAAGGCGCGCAGGCTACCATGCTTGACATTGACTACGGCACTTATCCCTACGTCACGGCAAGTCACCCCATCTCCGGCGGCGTTTGCGTAGGGGCGGGCGTTGCACCGAAAAAAATCGGCAAAGTTGTCGGCGTTGTCAAGGCATATTGCACGCGCGTCGGTGAAGGGCCCTTCCCTACCGG
>CAMJNB010000337.1 GCA_946407175.1 uncultured Selenomonadales bacterium
TACCGACAATCGCGCTGTTTCGACCGGGACCTTTGGGCAGCGGCATGGTAAAAGATTTTGTCGACGGCAAGCACGGTAAAATAAAGCCGGAATACCTCCACCCGAAACTTGAACCGATTCTTCGCGAAACTTTCGGCGTCATTTTGTATCAAGAACAGGTTATGCAAATCGTTCAAGCGCTGGCAGGTTTTACGCTGGGACAGGCGGATTTACTGCGCCGCGCAATGTCGAAAAAGAAAGCGGATATCCTCATCGCGCAGAAGGAAAATTTTTTGAAAGGTTGCACTGAAAACGGCGTTGACAAAGTTTTGGCGGAAAGAATTTTCGGACTGCTTGAAAAGTTCGCGGACTACGGCTTTAATAAATCTCATTCGGCGGCATATGCATTTTTGGCGTGGCAGACGGCTTACCTTAAGGCTCATTACCCCGCCGAATTTATGGCGGCTACTCTTTCAAGCGTCATGGACTCCGATAAAATTGCCGTCTACTTTGAACTTGCCAAACGCATGGGCATAAAAATTTTGCCGCCGGATATCAATTCAAGCGGCGCTATTTTTCACGCCAAACATATTAACGGCATACCGGTGATTTACTTTGCACTTTCGGCAGTTAAAGGTATCAATGAAAAGGCGATTGAATATCTTGTCAACCTGCGCGAAGAAAAAGGTAAATTCACTTCGCTGACCGAATTTTGTTCACAAGTAGATTTAAAAATTTTTCAACGTCACTACATGGAAAATTTGATTAAGTGCGGCGCCTTCGACGGTATAAATAAAAACAGAAAGGCGCTGATTGCGTCTTTGGACACGACGATTAAAACTGCGCGAAAAATTCAAACCAACGGCGTTATGTTCGGCGAAGAATTATTTCAAGCGCAAATGGAGGAAGAGTTCAAATCTTCGGCGGAAAAAGACACTACCGAAATTGAAAAACGCAATTTTGAAATGGAGACTCTTGGCTTTTACATTACCGACTTGCTTAATGATTATGAATACTTTCTTTCAAACTTCAAGAGAGTCAGCGAAGTTAAAGCGTTGCCGATAAAATCTGCGGTAAAAATCGGCGGCTGGGTTACGCGGTATCGTCAAGCAAAAACCAAACGCGGTGACGATATGGCATTTGTCACGCTTGAATGCGGCGGCGAAAATATTAACGTCACAATTTTTCCCAACGTCTTTACAACGTGTGAAAGTTACATAAAAAAAGATATGGGCTTGATTATTGAAGGCAGGACGGATTCTTACAACGACGAAATATCGATTATTGCGGACAAGGTGACGCCGATTGAAAAATATCTTCCCGCCGTTTACATAAAATTTGATGAGACTGTTGACGCCGAAAAAAAGTTGGCGTTAAAAAAAATATTCGCCGAAAATCAGGGCGAATGTGAAATTTATATTAATCAAGTCGGCAAGTGGTTTCGTACCACGAAACACGGAAAAATTGCTGCAAGTGATACCGTTTTAAACGCGCTACAAAATTTACTCGGTATCGACAACGTAAAGTTTTATTAGCTGTTAGCTTTTATTATATCGCTAATATCTAAACGCTAAAAGGCTACAAGCTAAAAATTAAACAACATAATTTGATTAGTCTCCGCCATACCGTCAAGACTGCCATGATTTCTAAGCACTTCAACGGCAGTTTTATTTATTTTGGCACGGCGTGTTAAATCTTCAATGGAAGAAAATTCACCGTTCTTCCGCGCGTCGACAATGCCTTTCGCGGCGGTAGTCCCAAGACCGGTAAGCGAAGACAGCGGCGGCAAAAGTTTTTGTTCATCTTCCAACACGATAAATTTTTCCGCGTCAGATTTATATAAGTCAACATGCTTAACGCCTATGCCGCGCAGAAACATTTCATAAGCTACCTGCAACACGGCTAATTTTTCCGTTTCTTTCACGTCAAGCTTTCTTTCGTGCGAAAGATTTTCAAGCTGTTCAATCTGAATTTTAACAGAGTCTTTACCCTTAACAATTTCGTCCGCGTCAAATTCATCTGCGCGAATTGAAAAGTAAGCCGCGTAATAAGCCATAGGGTAATGAACTTTACAATAGGCAATACGATAAGCCATCATAACGTAGGCAGTGGCGTGAGCGCGCGGGAAAAGGTATTTAATTTTTTGGCAGGCGTCAATGTACCAATCGGGTATACCTTTCTCCTTAAGCATTTCAACCTGCTCCGGCTTAATGCCCTTGCCCTTTCTCACACTTTCCATAATTTTAAATGCCGTCAATGCCTCAACGCCGTTATGAATCAAGTACATCATGATATCATCACGCGCAGAAATGGCGTCTTTCAATTCACAGATTTTGTTGTTAATAAGGTCCTGCGCGTTGCCTAACCAAACGTCGGTGCCGTGTGAAAAGCCGGAAATGCGTACCAAGTCACTGAAACATTGCGGCGTGGTGTCGTCAATCATCTGCCGCGTGAAACTTGTACGAAATTCAGGTATGCCGAACGTACCGGAATGGGTACCGAGTTGCGCGGGCTTTAAACCTATTGCCTTTGTGGAGGAGAAAAGACTAAGCGTCGGTTTATCGTCAAGCGGAATGGTAAGCGGATTTATGTGCGTGATAT
>CAMJNB010000338.1 GCA_946407175.1 uncultured Selenomonadales bacterium
CGAAACCGTCAACCACGTGCAAATAGTACTGCGCTTTACGTCGAAAATCTTTTTCAGGATCACCGCTTACTTTTTCTGCGTAGTGCAATTTATTTTCAGCGTGCGGCGACGTAAAGCCGAATAAAATTTTCAGCGGCAACTGTCTGCCTTGTCGCGGCAAAAGTGAATCGTCCAAAATGTTCAGCGGATAAAATTCGCCGTCCACTTCCACTAAAAGCATTGGCGGCTTGCCGTTTACAAAAGTTCCTCCCTGCGGCATTGCAAGCGGATATTCGCCGTCTGCAAGAGCTACCGGTAAATTATTTTTTATGTAGCTTATCGCGTTTGAGGGGAAAATTTCTGCGTGAAAACTTGGGTCACGGTCTTTGTCTTGAAAGATTACTACAAAAAAAGCCAACAGCATAAAAACTGCGGCTACTACGGTGTAACGTTTCCACTTGAAAGGTTGCGGGCGAAAAATTTTTTTTGCGTCGCGATCTATTTTTCCTTCACTCATAAATTATCACGTTTCTAGTCAAAATTTTTATGACGTTTAAAGTTAAAAGTGACTTAATTAAAAATTACCGAAAGGGGTCGCATTGGAATTGGCGGCAATGTCTTTGATGACGGTTTTTTCGTGCTTGCCGAGAACCCAACCCAACGCCTTAATTTCTGCGTAGGCGGCGAGTTTTTGTCTGTAAACGTCGTCTGTTGAAAATGAAAGTTCGCGGTAAGTTGTCAGCGCTTGATTGTATCTTGCCAAAACTTCCTGCGGCGAACGCATTTTTTCAAGCGGCTTTTCGTAGCGGTCAAGCATTTCATTCATATGATTGCGTAACATTTCGGACATTGTCATCACCCTTTTCTTTAGCTGGTAGCCTAGACCATAGAGCCTAGACCCTAACCCCTAATTCTTACCACGGTTGCGGCGTCATGGGAGTTATCACGCCGAAAGTGTAGCCGCGCTCTTTGAAGAAATGAATTATATCCGGCAAGGCTTTAACCGTTTCACCTTTCGCGGCGGTAGAATGCATTAAAACTATCGCCGATTTAAAATTGTACGTATTAATTTGGTCGGTAATGTTCATAATCTCTTCATAAGCCGTCGCGCCTTTCGGTGTCGCGTCACCGGAACTTATATTCCAGTCATGCGCAACGTAGCCGCTGGATTTCACCATATCCCAATAATCTTGATTGAATGCACCGTACGTGCCGCCGGGCGCGCGAATGATTAAAGGACGTACGCCGATTTGCTCCATAATTATATCATCGGTGCGCTGAAATTGCTCAATAAAATTCCAAGGGGAAGAGTAAAGCTCTTTGTAAGAATGATTGTAGCTGTGATTGCCTATCGCGTGACCTTCATTAAAAATTCGTTTCAAAACGTCAGGATAAGCCTCAACCATCGCGCCTAAGACGTAAAAAGTCGCCGGTACATTTTCATCGCGCAGAATGTCTAAAATCGCCGGCGTATTTTTATCGTCGGGACCGTCGTCAAATGTCAAGTAAACTATTTTTTCACCGTAATACGGTTGAAGTTCCGGCAAAGTCGTAGCCATACCGCTTTCCTGCCGTTGCCAATATCCATAAGCGTCATAAACCGGTTTGTTAAATTCGGCAAGCTGAAGGTTTGAAAAATCTTTATCGGCTACAACAATTTTATCTGATTGCGGAATTTTCGGTTCAACGGTATTTGAATTAGTTACGGCATTTTCTGTTGCAGGTACGGTTCCAACGGTCGTCGCAGTTTTCTCATCGGTCTTTACAGTCATTGCCTTTGCAGAATTTTTTTCTTGGTCGGAGTCATTAAAAACACTCCAGCCTACACTTGCAACAAGTATCACGGCAAGACATATTAATCCATAAATTTTTTTCTTATTCATAAGCGTCAACGGCAATTTTTATCATTGCCGCAAGGTTCCCCCCTTTTACTGTTTCTTTACAAAGAAAAACATTTTTGGTAAACTTACAGAAAGTATTGTAAACAAAATTTTTAAGATAATCAAGCTTTTTGGATAGGTTAGTGAAAAAAAAATGGAAAATTTTACAAGAAGAAATTTTATAGGTAAGGCATTTAAACTTTTGACAGGCGCGGCGGTAATAGGAATGATACCAAATTCCGCAGAGGCAAGAATAGATCCGCGCCAAATAGGTGAGTTACGCGAAACGCCTTTGTCACAAGTTGAAACAAGAAATCTATTGCCTTTTGATCTGCCGAGAATTCCGAAATTTCAAACGTTGGACGAATTGGAAATTGCAAGTCCGCATTTAAGATTTGTCGACAGCATGACGCTTAGAAAGTACACTACGGCTATCGTGGTTCATCACGCGGGAATGACACGAAATGAGGATATGAGTTTAGGCGCTATTCACCAAATTCATTTGAACAACGGCTGGGCAGGTGTCGGCTATCACTTCGTCGTGCATAAAAACGGCGTCATTGAACACGCAAGACCGATTGAAAGAGTCGGTGCGCACGCTTACAAGCACAATCGCTATACGGTCGGCATTTGTATGACGGGAAATTTTGATATCGGCGTACCGTCGTACGAACAGAGTTTGGCGACGGAAAGGCTGGTTGCCGCGCTTTGCGATCACTA
>CAMJNB010000339.1 GCA_946407175.1 uncultured Selenomonadales bacterium
GTTCGCGCAGAATTTCCGAACTTGTTTCCAATGCCTCATGTCCGATTGACTGACTGATATCTTTTGCATAGTCTTTTGAATTTGACACGCCGATAAATGTAACCAAACTAAATAAAATCATCAAGACGATGCATATTGTCAATATTACACGAGTTATTCTTTTTTCAATGGTCATCTTTCCGCGACCAATGATGAAATTTATCAGTGCATTCATTTTTCTTCTCAAAGATTTAATTAACTTAATGACAACTTAAATAAATTGTCAACTTAAATTAAATTGACCACTTAAATTTATGGCGCTAACTCAAATCGTCAACAGAACTGTAAACGGTGTAAAAGCCTTCAATGTCGAAGTCGTCCAAAATTTCCTGCACCATACCGGTAGGACCGCAAATTACAATTTGCTTTTTCTCTTTATTTGCGATTTTCGCAACACGCAACAAGACGCGCAGTCCAGCGCTGGAAATGTAATCAAGCGCACTTAAATCAAGCGCTACCTGCCAATGATCCTTAAGCACTACTTTTATCTTTTCTTCACCTGTCGGTGCAGTCGTCGTGTCCATACGTCCGCTAAGTCCGAGTACGTACCAGCCGCCTTTAAAGGTTTCACTGAAATTAATCGTCTTTTCCAAAATAAAATCTCCTTTCACAAAATTTTCTTTGTAACTATACCTTGTTTCTTCTAAATTTATGATTTTCCTGCAAAAAACTTTGTAAGATATTCGCCGCGTCTAAAGGTGATTTTTTTTTTAATCTTTGATATAATCTGCAACGAAATTTTTTAGCTTATTAATAGGTGATTTTTAATGCGCGAAAAGATTTTGAAAGCAGACATCAGTGCGGCGTTTGAACTTTGTGAAGAAATGACCGGCGCTGAAGAAGTTGCGACGGTAGGAAATTCTTTTTTCGATCGCTCATATTTCGGCACGCGAGTTTTGATTCTTGCACCGAGAGCGGGTGACGAAATTGCCGTTGCCGGAAATATGATTTTAAATTTCACTGCGGCTAAGGCTGAAGTTTTTATCGCCTATTCAAATTTTTCGGCGTGGAATGACGAATTGGAATGCGCCATGAAAATTTTAAACGTCCCGCGCGAAAAAGTCATTTTCCTTGCGTTAAAAAATCTTAAAGCCGATTTAAAAAAACTCCTTCTGAATCTGCGCGCCAATATAATTTTTTGTCCGGTTGACTGCGAAAATTTATCTGCGGCATTTGAAGAGGCAATGGGCGAAATTTTAAGTTCAACATGCGATTATCGACCGGAAGTCTATCAAAAATTCGCATTGGCAACCGCAGTAAATTCAGTACCCGACTTCTACGCGCCTAATCTCTTTTCAGTACGTCGACCGAAAGTTGGCGTCACTGATGATTATAATTTTGACGTGATTGACAGAGCAAATTTTTCTTGGAAAAATCGTGTACGTTTCCCCGTAGCCGAAAGTTGCCGCAAAACGGTTTTGAAAAATAATCCCTTAGCCGCCGCAATTAACGCATACAAGTCACGCCGCGCTGAACTTTCGCCGCTTAAAATATTAAATTCCGACGAGGTTTTTTTTGAGCGTCGTACCGATAATCAAATTTACCGCGCTAAAGTTTATTCAACCTTAAATATTGATGACGCTGAAATAAATTCAAGTGACGGTGAGAAATCTGAAAGCGACGCTGATGAATCTGTAAGTTACAGTGAAAAAACTTCAAACGACGCTACCGAATTTTTAAGCAACGCTGAAAGTGTTTGTGACTTTAAAATATTCGGCACGGAAAATTTTACGTGGCGTCCTGCAGACGGTAACTTAATCATAAACTTTGATGAGGAAGTGCAAGTGCGGCGAATCGTGATTTACGGCAATGCACTTGATGAAGACTGCGCAGAAATTATTTTGCGGCTGAAGTGCTATAAATTTTTTCGCGGCATTGACAAAGCAGGTGATTATATTGATAATACCAATGAAATTAAAATGAAATTGCCTGCACGCGGTCAGCCCTGCGTTTATGACGTGGAAAAAATTTTGGTAAAGCATGCAGAAATTATTCCGGTTAATGCAGGAAAAAAATTTGGTATAGCCGAAATAGAATTTTTTGCCAATGCCGAGCCGCTCAGAAAAATTTCGCCGTTTATCAAGCTTTGTATCGGTAAAGATTTTTTTTACAAATACTTTGTGCCGGACGAGATTGAAAAAATTCCGATAGGTCTTTATCGGTTCCACATTGACGAGCCGGTAAAAATCTGCGCGGACGTGAACGGGGAAAATATTTTGACGGAAGTTTTGACGGAGGACGAAGAAATTATTTTGAACTTAAGCGACGCAAAGGAAGTTATTTTGACAGCTGAAGTTGTCGGCAACGCCAATGTTTATGACAGGGCGATAGTAAAGAGAGTCGGCGATTTGGCGCAAATTCAGCTTAAGGTTTGGCAATGGATTGATAAAATTAGCGGTAAATGATCGGGTGATTGTGTGTCTGAAGAATTGATTTTGACCGAAGAGCTTTTTATAGGCATGGGCGGACGCCAAAAGACTTACATACATCCGCTGGATCCGTCAAAGTGCGTCAAGATAGCTTATTCGG
>CAMJNB010000340.1 GCA_946407175.1 uncultured Selenomonadales bacterium
CCCAGCGCCGGTGACAAACTTTTTGCCGCGCTGATAAATAAACTGCCTAAGCGAATAAGACGCTTTCCGCAGGCATTTAAACGCAACCCCAAAGCCGTGATAAAATTTTTTATCGCAATGATAGTCGGTCGAATTTTGGCAATAACTTTGTACGTACTCGCGGCGTTCATTCCCGCCTTGCCGATACCGGATTCAGTCGCAGGTACAGTCGGTAAGGCACCAAACTTTTTAGGCAGTGCGTTGACTTCAATGCGCGGCTTTGTCACGGAAATAAGCCCGCAGGCAATTATGGCTACAATCACAAGCATTCCTACGGACATAAATAAATTGCTACAAAAATTCGGCGAATTTCTTCTGTACTACGCGCAGAGGACAGGCAGATTTTTATTGCTGATGATTCTCCACCCCCAAATTGCCTTTCAAGAGACGTGCAAATTTTTTCATGAACACGCGCAACTTATTTTGAGAATGTTGAAAGGCGCCGTCGGTGTTGCGTTTTCATTTATCGCGATAAAGCTTACGATGGTATTTTTAATTCCGCTTTTCGGCGGTATCGCGATAACGATTCTTGGCGTAAAAATCTCAATCATTATAATTGTCGTCGTGCGAATGGCGATTAGTACGATTAGTGAAGTTGTCGGAAATTTAATCGGGAAAAAACTTATCGCTATCGGTAAAAAAATTTACAGAGAGCCTGAAATTTTGTACGGCGTTATGCGAAAAAATATGGAAGATTGGACGAAGGAATGGAAAGAAAAGCAGTCGAAGTAAGAGTTAGTGGTTAGGATTTAGGGGCTAGGGGTTAGCTTTTAGAAAATTCCGCTTTAAACGCGGGGGGTTTTTAAATATGGAAAGTGAACAGAAAAGCGGCATAGTTCGTTTAGCTGTTATCGGCAGTATAATTGTCGCCGTGATATTGGTAGTAGGTACGTTTTTAACCGGTCGCAGTGCCGGTGAAGATACAGAAAAGGCAGTGCGCACCGTCAGCAGGTTGTACCTTGACGAATTGGCGGGACGCCGTGAACAAGTTGTCGCCTCGACGCTTGAAAAATATATCGGCGATATGGATATTGCCATAGGTCTTCTTAACAAAGAAGATTTAAGCAGCGTTGAAAATTTGCAAGCCTATCAATCGCGCATAAAGCAAATGTACAATTTAGAAAAATTTGCCTTCGTCGACAGTGACGGCTTGATTTACACTTCGCGCGGCACTCGTACCGACATTGACCAATACGCCTTTGATTACAAAACTTTAGCTGAAGAGGAAATTTCGATAAGGAATTTAAACGGCAACAATAAAAAGGTCGTAATTGCCGCGCCGGTTGACAGTCTGCCCTTTCAAGGTAAAAGTCTTGTCGTCTGTTTCATTGAACTTGATATGAGCAGTATGCTAAAAGATATTTCCCTGCAGTCCAATGAGCGAACTACCACTTTCTGTAACCTTTACACTGCGGACGGCGTTTCACTGACAAACGTCGTACTCGGCGGGCTTGCCGGTGAAAGCGATCTCTTTCAAGCTATGGCACATGCAGACTTTGAAAATGCCGACGCTATAGACAATATCCGCGCAGATTTCGCGTCACGCAGAACCGGCGTAATTTCATTCACCTACAACGATATCAAAGGTACAATGTGCTACGTACCGGTTCACGGCACGAATTGGATGCTGACTTACCTTGTGCGTGAAAGTGTTATCAGCAGTCAAATCGCCTCCATTTCGGACGGCATTGTATTTCGCAGTTTGATTCAATCCATTTTAACCGCGCTTGTACTTGCCGTGTCATTCGCCATTATGATTATGCAGGTACGCCGCGCCGCTAAAATTAATTTGGAAAAAACCCTTGCCGAAACTGAAAACCGCGTTAAGCAGGACGAATTGGAAAGCCAGCTTGCATTGCAGGAAGAACTTTTGGCGCAGGAGCAGGAACGCGCTCAACAAGACAGCATGATTACCGCGCTTGCGTCAGATTATCGCAGTGTCTACTACGTCAATCTCGATGACAATACCGGTCTTTGTTACCGCAGTGACGCCAAAACTAAGGATATCGGCGTTGAAGGCGAACAGTTTTATTTCCGCGAAAAATTTACCGAGTACGCATACAACTTCATAACCGATGAGTATCGCGACGGCTTTTTAAAATTCATTATGCCGGATACAATACGTGAAGGGCTTGAAAAAAATTTAGTTATCTCCTACCGCTACCTTGTAAAACGCAACGGCAAGGAAAGCTATGAAATGTTGCGTATGGCAGGTGTACGGCACGCAGAGGATCGCGCAGATCATATGGTTCACGCGGTCGGCATTGGTTTCAGTGACATTGATGAAGAAATGCGCGACTCCATGCAACAAAGTCAAGCTTTAAGCGACGCACTGAAGGCGGCGGAAGAGGCAAGCAAGGCTAAAACCATTTTCCTTTCCAATATGTCCCACGAAATTCGTACGCCTATGAATGCGATTATCGGTCTTGATAACCTTGCAATGCATGAGCCCGGCATTTCTGAAAAGACGAAAGATTACTTGAAAAAAATCGACAGCTCCGCGCAGCATTTACTTTCGCTGATTAATG
>CAMJNB010000341.1 GCA_946407175.1 uncultured Selenomonadales bacterium
AACGCCGATGGTACTGAGCTGGAAACGGCTTGGAAGAGTAGGTATTCGCCGATTAAACGAAAGGCTCCGTTGCAGACGGAGTTTTTTTGTACCTAAAATTTTTATTTTAAAAATTTAATCTAACAAACAAAATTCTATAATTAAAAATTAAAAAGGCATTGCAAATTTTCAGAAAAAATTATAATATTAATCGAAAAAAACTTGGGGAGGTTTTGCAATGTTTAAAAAGACAAAAATTATCTGCACGCAAGGTCCCGCCACTGACGGCGAAGGCATTATCGAACAGCTGATTTTGAACGGCATGAACTGCGCGCGTTTTAACTTTTCTCACGGTACGCACGAAGAGCATCAAAAACGCATTGACGCGGTTAAGGCGGCGGCTAAAAAGACGGATCGCGTCATTTCGCTTATCCTTGACACTAAAGGTCCCGAAATGCGTCTCGGCGAATTTGCCGCAGGTACTGTTCAACTTACGGCGGGAAATAAATTCGTACTTACTCAATCTGACGAGCCCGGCGATGAAACTCATGTTTCCGTAAATCACAAACTGCTTTACACCGAAGTTAAAGCCGGCGACAAACTTCTTTTAAGTGACGGTCTTGTAGAATTGCAGGTTGACGAAATTGTTGATAAGGACATTCATACGACGATTTTAAATTCCGGCAAAATGAGTACGCGCAAACGTGTTGCCGCGCCCGGCGTTGCACTCGGTCTTCCCGCAATTTCCGAACAGGACGAACAAGATATCATCTTCGGTATTAAAAATCATATGGACTTCGTTGCGGCAAGTTTTATTCAGCGCGCGTCCGACGTTGAGGAAATTCGTAAGCTTATCGCGCGTCACGGCGGACAAATGGAGATTATTCCGAAAATCGAAAATCTTGCCGGCGTGAAAAATATCGACGACATTATCGCGGTGTCCGACGGCATTATGGTTGCACGCGGCGATTTGGGCGTTGAAATTCCCGCTGAAGAAGTGCCGATTATTCAGAAAGAAATTATTAAAAAATGCAACGCGGTAGGCAAGCCGGTTATCGTCGCTACGCAAATGCTTGAGTCGATGACAGTAAATCCGCGTCCTACACGTGCGGAAGTTTCAGACGTAGGCAATGCGATTTGGGACGGCGCAGATGTAATTATGCTTAGCGGCGAAACGGCAAGCGGCAAATATCCCGTCGAGGCTGCCGCAACAATGTCAAAAATTGCCAAGCGCGTCGAAGAGTCAATCGAGTATGAAACAATTTTCATGAATCGCGGCATTGCAAAAAAATATTCGCAGACAGACGCCATTGCTCACGCCACCGTACAGCTTGCCTACGAACTCAACGCGACGGCGATTATCACGCCCACAAAGTCAGGTTATACCACGCGCAGTGTTTCTAAATATCGTCCCCAAGCCATGATTATCGCCTTTACGCCGAATCAAACTTTGGCTCGGCATTTAAATCTGCGTCGCGGCGTTTTAGCCATTCCCAACGTGCCGATACTTGAACAGGAAGAACTTGCCGAATATGCAAAGAAAAACGCACTTGAACGCGGACTTGTCAAGGAAGGTGACGTTGTAGTCATGACAAGCGGCATCAAGTACGGCATGGGCGGTACCAGCTCCATTCAAATGCATACCATTTAAACGGCGCTAAAGGCGTTTTAAGGCACTTAGTTACCTTTGGACATAAAAAAATTAAACACCGACTTAAAAACGATTTACGGGCGTTTTAGGCGGCTTTAATCGCTTTTAAATCGGTGCTGTCTACTGACTTTTTTCGCGCGGCATTGCAATTTTCATTGCGTCGCGTAAACTTTCGACCGGAAATAATTTTACATTCGCTGAAGATTGTAACTTAGACACTTCGGCGAAATTTTTTTTTGGCAAAATTATATTTTCAAAGCCCATTCGCACTGATTCTTCTACGCGCTGTCGGGACTTTGAAACTGCACGGACTTCGCCGCTTAAGCCTACTTCGCCGAAAATCGCGCATTGCGGCAAAAGTTTTCTGTTGGCAAAACTCGACGCCAGCGCTATTGCAAGCGGTAAATCCGTAGCCGGCTCGTCAATTTTAATTCCGCCTGCCGTCTTTATGTAAACGTCGCATGAACCTATGCTTAAATGCACGCGCTTTTCCAGCACGGCAAGCAGAAGTTGTATTCGCTTTATGTCGACTGAATCACTCGTCCTGCGCGGCGGCATAAACGGCGTGGGTGCAACCAGTGCTTGAACTTCCACTAACAGCGGGCGCGTACCTTCAACCGTCGGCACAATGACACTGCCGATATCTTCCGCCTTGTCCGGCAGAAAAAGTTTTGACGCATCGGGTACGTCCTCAAGTCCGCTGTCACGCATTTCAAAAAGTCCGACTTCAGACGTGGCGCCGAAACGGTTTTTTATCGCACGCAGTACGCGAAAATCGGCGGTACGTTCACCTTCAAAAAATAAAACCGTGTCGACAATATGTTCCAACACGCGCGGACCGGCAAGGTTACCGTCCTTAGTTACGTGACCGATTATAAACGTCGTAACACCGTTGCTCTTTGAAAGTCGCATTAATCCCGCCGAACATTCACG
>CAMJNB010000342.1 GCA_946407175.1 uncultured Selenomonadales bacterium
GCTCGCGGCAAGTATATTTACTTTGTTGACAGTGACGATTTGATAATGAAGGATACTCTTGAAAAAATTCATGAAGTTGCCGAAAAAACCGATGCCGACATTGTACGTACCGCCGGATATTTTGTAACGTATCAAGATAACGACAAGCCCATTGAAGTCAGCAAAATGAAAAATGTTTGGGACAGGTACAACACGGAAGGTTTTTTGAAAGAGGATAAATATTACCGCCTTGTGGAGCATTATCATAATCACGGCAATTTTACGACGGCGTGGCTTTGCTGTTACAAGCGGGATTTTTTTCTGAGACATTCCATTAAATTTGAGTCTATAATTTCTGAAGACGAACTTTTTACGATTGAAATTTATTGTTTCGCCGAAAAATATTACGTAATGCACAGCGCCTTTTATGTTTACCGCAGACACAGCGGTACCATTATGACTTCATACAACTACGACAGAATGAGAAAGGCAATTGCGGCATTGCCGATTATTGAAAACAAACTCAATAAGGTTTTGCTTAACGTCAAGCAATTTGCCGAAGATACGGTTAAGCGAACGATTTTTATCGAAAGACTTCTGTCCGGCATGGTTGAAACACATGTACAGCCGTTTTATGATAAATTTAATAAGGAATTAGAAGACACGATAAATGCCGCGTTGTTGCCTATTTTCGGTGATCATACACGTTCGGCGAAATATCTTTTCGACATTTTAAATAACACTTTTAGAAAAAACATTGAACTTAAACAAAAAAATTTACAGCTTATGAATCAACTTCAGCAGGCGAATAGTCAAAAGCCTGTTTCTCAAGACCGCTTACTTGAAAGTCAAAATAGTTTGCTTGAAAGAATGAACGGCTTAATTGAGCAACAAAATAGGATTCTGCAGAGTAAAACTTCCTCTGCGCGTGAAGTTTTTGTACGAGATTTAGAACATGACGAAATACGCGACGGCTTTTTGGTGACGAGTCACAGAAAGAAGTTGTGGAACGTACAAATAGGGCTTATAAATGAATTTGCGCGTATTTGCAAAAAATATAATCTACGCTGGTTTGCTTATTATGGCACACTTCTCGGCGCGGCGCGGCACAAGGGCTTTATTCCTTGGGACGATGACGTAGATGTTGCGATGTTACGTCCGGATTATGAAAAATTTAAACAGGTAGCTCAGCAAGAAATTCACTACCCGTACTTCTTTGATAATTGGTACAATCACCGCCGCGAAAGTGACGAAACGCCGGACCCTGCAACGCAATTCCCATTGCTTACGCGTGCGCAGGAAAAGCGCTGTTTCGCTATGGGTGCCTTTCCTACTTTTCCGCTATTAAAACTTCGTGACAGCCGCACGACCATGATTGAGTTTCCCGACAGAAAAAATGCCAATCAAGGTATTTGGATTGATATTTTCCCGCTTGACATAGTGTCGCCTTTCACTAATAAAAAAGACGCTCACAATTTCAAAATAGCGCGTGAATTGCTTATTGCAACGACTTATCCCGAAATTATTAAAAAGGCTATCAATGATAATAAATCGCTTGCGGTAAGTTACGAGGAATTAAAAAAGTTTATGAAACTGCCGTACAGACAGCGTGGCATACGTTTTGATGATTTTATGTTGAAAATATTTTCGCCTACAGAGAAAGTAGACCAATTGAGATTGCACCGATTTGCAAATGAAAATCCGGTTCCTTATGATGTTAAAGACATAGAAAAAATAATTTACATGCCCTTTGAACAAATTGAAATCCCTGTGCCGGCAGGATGGAAAAATTGTTTGAAGTCTCAATACGGCGATTGGCAGAAACCTCTGATTTATCCTTCTCATACGCATGACTATTTTTACAGCGCTGAAATTCCCTACACCGAATATTACAAAAGTTCGCTATTATAATGATATTTTCGATTGGATTAGGGATTGAAAAAATTTGCATTTGATTTGGACGGCACCGTTACAAAAGTTGAGACACTTCCACTTTTGGCAAGGGAACTCGGTATTTGCGCGCAGATGAAATTTTTAACGGAATTGACGCTTGAAGGCAAAATTCCCTTTGAAAAATCTTTTCGCCTGCGTTACGAGATACTGAAAAAAATTCCGCCGAAACGCATTGCCGAAATTATGAACGCGGTGGAATTGGACGAAGAAATTTTTAAATTTATACGTGAAAATAAAAATAACTGCGCGGTCGTCACGGGAAATTTGGATTGCTGGGTTTATCCCATTGCCGAAAAATTAGGTTGCGAAATTTTTTCCTCGACAAGCAGGCTTGACAAAAACGGCATACCGATTTTGACAGAGATTTTGCGCAAAGACGCGGCGATTGCTCAGCTGAAAAAAAGTTGCGATAAAGTTATAGCGATTGGAGAGAGTTTTAATGATGTGCCGATGTTTGAGGTGGCGGACATTTCAATAGCTTACGGCGGTGTTCACAAACCGGTTGACGCCGCTGTTTTTGTTGCCGATTATGTGGTAAACGATTCGCGGACTTTGTGCCGCCTTTTAAATGAATTAGCTGATAGCTAGGTGGTGTTGAATAATTATTTTAACCAGATAAG
>CAMJNB010000343.1 GCA_946407175.1 uncultured Selenomonadales bacterium
CGATAACGTTTTCACAGTACTCAATAAATTTTGCGCGTCTGTATTTGTAGCGTTCAACTGAAAATACCAGCAAGAGTACCCATACCAAAAAAGCCGCCATTGCTACGTATCGATTGTAGTACGAAAAAGCCATTACCATGAATAACGTACTGCCTAAGTGAATAACCGTATCTATCCAAGCCGATAAATTTCTCGGCACAAAGTTCACCTCATTTTAGGGTTAGCCGGTAGCTAGTAGCCGGTAGAAATTAGCGATTAAAGGCTACGAGCTACCAGCTAAAAGATACCAGATATTAATCAATGCGAAGATTTTTTGAAACGTCCGCCTACAATGTCATGTACCGCATTAACCGTCACAAATGCATGTTCATCCATTGAAAGCACTATGTCTTTAACCTTCGTAACTTCCAAGCGGTTCACGACGCAATACAAAATTTCTTTCGGCAACTTCGTATAACCGCCTTGACCGTGCAAAATCGTGACGCCGCGTCCGAGTTGCGTATTTAATTCGTCCGTAACTTCAATGGGAATTTGCGTGACTATCATCACCGCGTAGGTTTCATCAAGACCTTTCGTCACAACGTCAATCATCTTAGCAATGACAAAGTACGCTACCAATGAATACATTGACTGATCCCAGCCGAAAAGAAATCCTGCGCCGCCAAGTATGAAAAGGTTTATGAACATGACAATTTCGCCGACTGAAAAGGGCGAATGCTTGTCACCGATTATCGCGACAATTTCCGTGCCGTCCAATGAGCCGCCTGCACGCATTATCAAGCCTACGCCGATACCGTCAATTATTCCGCCGAATATCGCCGCCAAAAAAGGATCCGTCGTTGCTTGCGGAAATTCTCTTGCAAATTCCGAACAAAAACTCAACATCAAAATTGCGATAATCGTCGATATTACAAAGTGCTTGCCGATATGTTTGTAGGCAAGGTATATGAATGGTATGTTGAAGACTACGAGGAAGACGCCCAGCGGCATACCGGAAACGTAACGCGCCATGATTGACAGACCTACTACGCCGCCGTCAATTACGTCGTTGGGGATTAAAAAAATTTCCAGCCCTATTGACGCGATTGATGCGCCGATAAAAAGCTGAATCAGTTGTATTATAAAATCTCTTAATCTTTTGCCGCGTCTAAGTTGTACAGCATTTTTATTAATTTCATCAATTTTTTCGGCACGCGCAGAATCGGCAGGCGTAGGGTTTGTGTCAGAAGGTTCAACCGATTCAGCGTCAACAATTTTTTTATCCAATAAAATCACCTCTGGTTAGGGAGCTTTCAGCTTTTAGCTTGCAGCTTGCAGGATACGGATACTGACAGCTGTAAGCTCTAAGCTCTACTTCGGTACAATCATCAGCGCACTTGCAACAGGTCTTTCCTTGCCGTCACTCGGCGAATTTACAACGCTGTCGTGAACAATAAGCTCCGCCGATCCGCCGCCGTCCAAATTAATCGCGTCAACCGCGCCGAATTGATTTACCAAAATATCCGCCCATTCATAAAGCGTACAGCCGCGACTGTGTGACTGCCGACCGTCAACTACCGCAAAAATATAATCGCCGTAAATCGTGACACCGAAAGCCGCACGAGGCGCCCTTCCTACTCGAATGTCAGAAGGAAAATTTTCTTCATCTGCCGTCACGTAAACTTGACCGCCCATTACAAGACGCGGCCCCGCGCCGATAATATGTATCGCGTTGTCAAAATTTCCATTGTCATCAAGCGCCATTTCCTGCACGTAAATTGAATCGCCTACCCCGACGTTAGCAAAATTTTGAACGGCACTGCCATGAGCACTTATTACAAAACCGTCATACGGAATCGGACTGTTGCCCTTGCCGCGCTGAATGCTTGTCACGACGTTATTACGTACGATAATTTCAACGCCGCTGTTATTCGTATCAGTCGACGTGCCGTAATGATTATTGTACAAAATAATGGAGTTGGCGGGACGTTCACAGTTCACGCCGTTAATCGTGTAATTTTCGCCGTTTACTATCACTTCGCCGTAGTAGCTGACTTGACCGAAAACAATACTGCCGTCGGGATTAATGCCGATAGCCGAGCGCTTGTAGTCACCGCGTCCTACAATCACGTCATTAATTTCCAAAATGCCCGCAATACTTCCGTCTCGTTCAAAATAATTCGCATCAATCATCGCAATATCATTATAGCCGCCGGTAATTTGCGAAAGTGTTTCGCGACCTTTAATTTGATTGTTCGCCAACACTGGGACGACTTTGTAATTTTCATGCGCCGCGATTAATGCAAATGCCATAACGCCGTTTTGATTGTACACCAAAAATTCTAAACCTTCGCCTTCTTGTCGCGGTGTGGCAGACGGTTCATTTGAAGGCGTTGGATTTTCATTCGGCGTTGCAGGTTCATCTTGCCATGGATAGGACGGCTCCGGATTTTCGTCCTGCCAAGGATATGAAGGCTCAGGGTCTTGCCAAGGATAGGACGGCTGAATATTTTCATCATTCGGCGTTGAAGGCTCATAAACCGTACGACGCTTTTTTCGTGA
>CAMJNB010000344.1 GCA_946407175.1 uncultured Selenomonadales bacterium
AAACACGTTTGTCAAATTCAGTATCGGTCTTGACCTCGACAATTTCAACCGCAGTTTTAGCCTCAACTTCCGCCGTAGGTTTAACCTCTGCCGTAGCTTTAACATCTGCAACAGTTTTAATCTCAACTGCAGAAGTAACTTGAACTTCCGTAGTTTTAACTGCAACTTCAGACGCAATATTTTCAGCAACCTCCGCCGTGACTTCAGGCGTTTTTTTTGTTGCGTCAATTTTTTCAACTTCCGCCGTAGCTTTGACCTCTGCAACAGGTTTAGTCTCAATTTCAGAAGTAGATTGAACTTTAGCAGTATCAGTTTGAACGTCTGCAGGTTTTATTTTGTCAGTTAAATTTCTAGCCGTCATTTCTTCGCCAAGTGCGTCCGTGAACTTATCGCGAAGTTTTTTGCTTTTTTTCTTTTTCACCGACGTACCTCCTTGACGCAGAATTAATCTTTAATCTTGCCGATAATCGTTTCGCCGCCGCGTACCTTTTCGCCCTTTTTTACAAGCACTTCGACATTTTCCGGTACAACAATTTCGGTGCAGGAGCCGAATCGAATTAAGCCGTACAGTTCGCCTTTTTCAAGCTTATCATCAAGCGTGACCCAGCTTACAATGCGCCGCGCCAAAATTCCGGCTATCTGCGTTACGGTGACGCGCAGTTTTTCATTTTCAATGCCGATTAAGTGACGCTCATTTTCAAAGCCGACAGAATCTTTGTAGGCGGGGCGAAACCTGCCGCAGATATATTTTTGCAACTTAATTTCACCGGCAATGGGACTGCGGTTTACATGAACGTCAAAAACTGAAAGGAAAATTATAACTTTGGTGCAAGGAGATTTTATAAATTCGTCATCTTGAATTTGAACCACGTCTTGTACGGTGCCGTCAGCAGGCGACACGATAAGCGATTCATCGACGGGAATTTTTCTTTCGGGATTTCTGAAAAAGTAAAGGCAGTAGCACGCCAAGACTGCAAAGGGAATTGCCGCGTAAGGAGTGATTAAAATTCCTACGAACAGCGCGATAAACAGCGCCGCTCCCGCGAAATAATATCCTTCACGAATTATTTTCAAATTTTTCCACGCTCCATGTTAGCTTACAGCTTAAAGCTTTCAGCTTTCAGATAATATTAGCTGTTTATAACTTTCCAAACAAATTTCGGCAAGGCGATTAATCTACCTGCGCGGCTGGGCTGTAACATGGCACGGTAAAGCCATTCCAACTTTGCGCGGTGCATCCAAACCGGCGCACGTTTCACCACGCCCGCCATAACGTCAAACGTTCCGCCAACGCCGATGCTAACCGGTACGCCTAACTCATCTTTATGCGCGTAAAGCCATTTTTCCTGCTTAGGTACGCCGAGCGCCGCAAGCAACACGTCAGGCTTGGCGTCTTTAATCTGCGCGATAATTGCAGGTTCATCATCAGCCGTAAAGTAGCCGTTGCGCGTGCCGACAATTTTAATTCCGGGATAAAGTTCCTCCGCCTTAAGTTTAGCTTTATCGGCAATGTCGGGTGCCGCACCGAAGAGAAAAAATTTGTAGCCACGTGACGGCGAAATTTTCATAAGCTCCTGCACCAAGTCAAAACCCGCCACACGTTCCGGCATATCGTGACCCAAATGATGAGCCGCCCATACTGTTCCCGCGCCGTCCGGCACGACCAATTCAGCCGCGTTTAATATGGTTTTCAGCTCCTCATCATGCGTGGCACGTAAAAGCATTTCAGCGTTTGCCGTCGCGATTAGAGAATTTTTTTTCGCCGCGATTAATCTTTCAACACTTTCAACCGCTTGCGTCATGGTTACGGCGTCCACTTTCACGCCTAAAATTTCTACACGTTCATTCATTTAATTTTCTCAAGTTTAAAAAGGTCATAAAAAATTCCGTCTTCCAAATCTTTGATATTGTAAAGTGTCGGCAATATTAAAAACGTTTCTTTTAAATTTCCTTTGGATTTTTTCCAACCTTCTCCGTCTGTTATCCATACAAAAGTTACGTTTTCTATTGGCTCTACTTCTTGAGCTATTAACTTATAACTCCGCGCAGTCTCATTAAGTTTTGAACCGCCGTCAGTATAAAAATTTGTTTCCAAAAGAAAAAGTTCATTTGGCATTTTAATAACGGAATCCCAACGCTTACTGAAAATAGCAGACAAATTAATTACTTTAAAATTCAATCCAATCTTTAATTTCGTCATCTTCTCCAATTACTGCAATTTGCCTGTATTCAACATTACCGGGACTTAAAACAAAATTACCTTCATGACATTCGTTAATTGCCTTAGAAATAGCTTCTTCTTCTGAAGTTGCTTGAATTTCAAATTCTTCGGAAATAGTTTCTTCAATAACGATACGATATTTTTTCATAAATTAAAGTACCTTTCTGTATTTTCCGCGTCCGACAAATTCCACGAATCCTTTATCACGCAAAAATTGCAACTGTTGCCGAATTTTAGCCTCGACGTTATGATTATCTTCGTGTCGTAACTTTAAATAGTCAGTGTAAGAATAAATATCTTTAAGCGTAAAAATTTCGG
>CAMJNB010000345.1 GCA_946407175.1 uncultured Selenomonadales bacterium
GCGATTCCTCCCCCACTTGCAGAAGTGGGGGAATCCTCGCCGATTTTGGTTGAAACGGCACTGCAGCGTTGGATTGACTACAGCGTAAATGAAGGCATCAGCGTTGTATTTGACGCCGGTACGCCGAAAGCCGACGCTTTTCATGAACGTTGCTACAAAATTTTGTGCAAGCTTGATAAAGAAGGACGCCTTCCCGTTTATGTTGACGGCTGTTTTGCGATAATGGATCCGCGCGACATTTCTCACGCCGTTGAAACAGTGACGCGCTACAACCGTGAATATAACACGGAACATGTTAAAGTTCACACGCTCAAAATGTTTATGGACGGCACGCTTAAAATTCATACCGCCGGAATGGTGACGCCCTACGCCGATACAAATACAAAAGGCGCGACACTTATTGATAAAGAGCAGATGAAAGATTTGCTGATTAAACTCAACGAAACCGGATGGGATTTGCATGTTCACAGCGTTGCCGAATCCGCGTCACGTGTCGTTCTTGACGGCGTGGAGTTGGCAAGAGCTGAACTCGGCGACAAATTCCGCATTAAAGTAACCTGTGCGCATTTGGAAATTCAAGACGACGCGGACTTAGATCGTTTCGCAAAACTCGGCGTAATTGCCAACTACACGGTTTGGTGGCACGCAGGCACGATAAGCGGCGATAATTACGACGAATACCTTGAATTGCTCGGCGAAGACCGCATTAAAAAGATGTATCGTTGCAAAACCGTTTGGGACACCGGTGCGCTTGTAACATGGTCAAGTGACAATATCGCGTACGCTGATTTTATGACGTGGAGTCCCTATCTCGGCATGGAAGTCGGAATGACACGTTGGATTACCGAAAAGACAAAGGCGTCCGCTCATAACAGAGGTGCGAAAGAATTTCCTGCCGCCTGCGAAAAAATGAATATCGAAGAAATGATTTTGGGTTACACGATTAACGGCGCAAAACAACTCGGCATTGACTCTTCAAAAGGTTCAATTGAAGTCGGCAAGGACGCTGATTACTTGGTCTTCACTGAAAATCTTCTCGACGCACCTGCTGAAGGTTTAAGTTTCAAAAAACCTGCCGAAATTTATTTCTGCGGAAAGAAGATGAATTAATTCAGCTTTCAATGAAAAAAATATTTACGATAGATGATTTTATAACTGCCTTTATTTCGGCAATAGGATACGGCTTAAGTTTTGAAATTCCGAAAATTCTCGGCTGGGAAATGTGGCAGAGCGGACTTTGCTGTCTGCTTGTCGGCGGCGTACTTGAATTGACTGCACGAAAAATTGTCTTCAGTCAAGCCGTGCAAACTAACCCCGTAACAAAGAAATTGATTGTCTTCGCGTTTGTCATATTTTTTCTTGCAGGTCAATATGTCGCAATGAAATTATCGGACAGCTTGTCTATGTACGAGTATTTGTTTGAACAGTATCTGTACATAATCATTCCTGCAGTTTTAGGTTTTGCATTCAGCATGACATTGCATTGGTATCGCGTCAAAAAAGTTCGC
Organism: uncultured Selenomonadales bacterium; assembly: GCA_946407175.1. Next base: position 1,509 of record CAMJNB010000345.1, read on the forward strand.
AAGCGCTACGGCGACGGCAGTCAAGGCTTTTTTTATGAAGATATGATAAAGCCTGATGAGCTTGAATGGTGGAACAAAGAGAATCAGCCGATTAAAGGCGACTATGATAAAAAATTAGCAGTGAAAACCAAAACCGGTATTTACGTCGGCTTTAAAGAAAAAGAATGCATCATTTATGACGGTATTCCCTTTGCAAAGCCGCCTGTAGGTGAACGCCGTTGGAAAGCGCCGGAGCCGTTGCCGGAATCAGATGAAGTATTTGAGGCAAAATATTTCGGCGCGTCCGCGATACAAGTGGAGCATGAAGGTTCAATCTTAAAACACCGTCGACAGAGTGAAGATTGTTTGACGCTTAACATAGCTGTCGACGGCAAGCCGACAGATAAGAAAAAGCCTGTCTTGGTGTTGTTTCATAACGGCGATTTTTCTTTCGGCGGCTCTGCCGATCCTCTTATGTACGGCGACAACTTAGCCAATGCGTATTCGGATTTTATAGGCGTCAGTTTTAACTATCGGCTGGGTATATTCGGCTTTATAGATTTTTCTGAAATTCCAGGCGGTGAAAATTATCCCGACACCGTAAATCTCGGCTTGCTTGACCAAATTGCCGCGTTGAAGTGGATTAAAGAAAATATTGCCGCATTCGGCGGAGACCCTGACAATATCACGGCAATGGGTTTTGAAGCCGGTGCAACTTCCATTCTCCTGCTTGCAACCTGCAAACAGGCTAAGGGATTGTTTAAAAAGGCGTTTGTATTTTTCGGCAGTCCCGAATCTGCTCACTACACGAGGGAAAATTCAAAAAACCTTGCCAAACAACTTTTGAAAGAAACGTCGACAACAACAATGGCGGAACTTATGCAACTTTCAACAGACGACTTGAAAGACGCGGCACAAAAACTTTGGCAAAATTTGGCTCTTCCCACTTGCGACGGCAAATTAATTCCTGCAAATGTATGGAAATCCTATAAGAACGGCGCGGCGAACGGCGTAGAATTTATTACCGGCATTCCGCAAAATGAACG
>CAMJNB010000346.1 GCA_946407175.1 uncultured Selenomonadales bacterium
AAGCCTTAAACCTTCTGCAGTGAAAAGTTTTAATTCGTTGCGGAATTTTTTTTGCACTAATTTGCGAACGAGTTTTATATTTGACATTTAAAATTATACCTTAACACTCATTGATTTTAATAAATATTAATTTTATTATTGTCTGCAGATTTTTATTCATCTGTAAAGTTTTTATTAATTATAATTCAACTAAGCAAAAACTTCAATCACAATTTTTATTCGTGAGTGCGATATATTTTGTCATCAACTTTATTTTCCAAGTGGATAATGATAAAAGCAGAAGTGATATTGCCGATAAAACTTTGAGCAGTGCCGAACATATCAAGAATAGGTTCAATGCCAATGAAATGAGCAACAGCAGTCGGCGGAATGCCTAAACCGCTCAACATTGGCGGCATAATTATCAAACCAATGCCCGTTAGAGCCATAAAAAATTCTATTAAGAAAAACGACAGCAAAAAATCGGCGTCCATGTTAATTCTAAAAGTTTTCGCCAACATCATTGAAACAACAGCGACATAATAGGCAGTGCCGTCCATATTGAATTGCATACCGACTGGAATTGTAAATTTGGTAAGTTTTTCGTCCATGCCGAGTTTTTTTAGAACAAAAATTTAGCGTTTCCGGCAAACAAGCATTGGAACTGCTTAAAGAAAATGGCAGAATACTAAATTTAGTAGCCTTTTTTATAAAAGGTATCGGCAAAATTTTACAGATAAGGGCGGCAGAAATCCAAAAACAAATCGGAAAACCGAGTGCAGAGGTTAACATCTTCAGGAATAATATTGACGATTAAATTGCGAATGGAAACGGTATTTTCATTTAAATCGGAATTATCTTGGAGCATAGGCAAAAGTTCTGGCATACCGCCGACAATATAACCTGCAAAAAGCCCCAAAGCGACGTAAAAAGCCAATTTTAATAACGAAAAAAGAATAAGCCGCCAACCAATACGCCCGATATAGCTTGCGTCGGATATGCTTATAATTCCGTCAATGATTGAGAAAAAAATCATCGGCGCGACTACCATAGTTAGAGCATTTATAAAAATCATTTGCAAAGAGTCAATTATATTCTCAACAATCCAAAGATTTATATCGGAATCAGCAAAAGTTCGCAAAAAAAGCCCGATAAAAGTTCCGTAAATCAAACCGATAATGGTATTTTGTATAGCATTGCTATCGGATTCGTGAATTTTTATCGAGACAATATTTTTACCATTTGCTCTGGAATATTTGAGTTTATCCAGATTGACTTTCAAAATTTGAGCGTTAAAGTAGTCGTCATCGTTCTCTTTAGCGTCGGAAAGATTTTTTAGCGGATTAAATGGCTCCTCTTTTGAAAAAATAACGATATTTACATTGTCAAAACGCTTTTTAATTTTAATTTGAGCGGAAAAATTTTCAGGTTCGGCAGAAACGCTTTCAAGTCGAATAAAAATTTCTTCAGTAAGAAGTTTAGCCGACATTATTTCCTGTCGATTTAATTTTAATTCTGTAAGACTTTTTCCGAGCTTATTTATTGATTCAGGGAGTTTTTTTTGAAATTGTAAAAGTAACGTCATTGGTGGTTGAAATATTTCGCGGGGAATTATCGGTAATTTGTAGATAAAGATTGTTCATACCGAGCGTTGAGTTAAATTTATATTTTTCAATGTCATTGCAAGATTTAATGAGCGACATTGCATCGGGATTTTTAGAGTAATCGAATAAATTGCCGGTGCCGCGCAGAGTTAAACGCAAGCGGTCATCTTCGCGGAAAATATGGACGGCTAGAAAATCATTTTTGCCATTGTCACTGAATTTTTTTAGCAAGTTCAGCCAATCGCTTAAAAATTTTAATACATCAGCTGATAAAAATGTTTTGAGGCGTTCGCTTTGCTCAGAAGTAAATCCAACTTTGCGGTCAGCGACGATAAACAGCGACTGCTTAAAAAATTCTCCGCCGAGTAATAAAATTGTTTTGAAATCGCCGAATTTCTTAATAAAAATCGTTCCGGCGAATAAAATTACTGTGGCGACGACTTCAGCAAATAAGAAACTCCAAAAAACATTTTCGTGAGCGGCAAATTTGAGGAAAATGATAATGGCAACAATTGTGCGCATAAATTCTACAACGTTAGATAAAATTTTATGGTTGGTGCTAAGATACAGCGTTGCGAAAATCGAATTTATACCGGCTAAAATTACCGACAAACTGTAAATGCTTAAAGCTTCGGCGGCAAAATCATAATTCGCCGGATTCAAACTCGATTGAGCGGCTAGGAAATCCGCGCCAAAGAAAATGACAACCGCAGGAAGTCCGGTAAATATTGTGGCGCGAATCAAACCTGTCTTTATTATCAGCGACATGGACGAAATATTTTTATCGCCGAATTCCATAGCAAAAAGCGGCGGTATAGGTTGCCAAGTAACTTGAGAATGGAGTCGGCAAATTCTAATCGCGACTTGCAACACCGCAAAGACTGCAACGCCAGTTTCGCCGTAAAAATGCAGGAAAAATACGTTGAACAAATAAACTTGAAATAAAC
>CAMJNB010000347.1 GCA_946407175.1 uncultured Selenomonadales bacterium
TGACAAAAGAATCAGCAAACAAACTTTTGAATGAAAACATTGAATTTCAAGGCGTGGTTATGAAAATCATAGAGGAATTGGACGGCATAAGTGTCAGCGACGCGAAAAAGATTTTGGACGCCGTAAATTGTTTTCTGGCAGAAAATACTTTGATTGACGCCGCGACGACTAAGAGTTTGATTTTGGACGGTGGGAACGATGACTAATAAATATTTTGAAGAGGCATTGGAAAACATTTTGGAAATTTGCGACGGTATGTCAATCGACGAAATTGATGAGATTATGTACGCGGTGGAAGGCGTGATAAATGCCGCCGACCAAAACGGGGAAGAATATTTTAATTTTGCCGAATACCTTTTGACGCACAGGCAAGGTGATAGCAATGCTTGATACAAACACAATGCAACGCGGCACGGACGAATTTAAATTTAGGCGTCGTGCATTGCTTAAGACTACGGAGCCTTTGGACTTGACGGGTGAAACGCAAGTCAGCGGTTTTGTGGTTTACGGCACCGAGCCTATCGGCACTTCACGCCGAATTATTTTTGAAGTCGAAGGCAAGCTTTATTACTTTACAAATGACGGCGTGACACTTTATCCGAGTTACGGCGAAATTGACGACATTTTAGAATACGGCAACACGGCGGCTGAACTGTTGGAAGTGAACGGCATTGCAAAATGGCTCGGTAAAAAAGTTTATCCGATTATTGCGCTTGACGCTCCGCGCGACGCCGTTGTTATGCCAAAAATTAAACTCGGCTTGAAAGTGAATTGCTTTAATGACAATTACCAGCGCGACCAAATATCACCGATTTTTGAACTTAAGCACGGCACGAACCCTGCGCGAATTGTCACGGCGACTTTTAATAAAGCCAATAACGGCTACGCTAAGTCAGACGTCAAAATCAGACTTCGTGACGCCGTCGGTGATTGGGGTGATTGGCTTGAAATGACGGCGGCTGTCGGCAAGGAGGCTACAGCAGTGCAATTCAAGGCCACATACATTTTGACGGCACTCGACGGCACGGACGAGGCAAGTATTTTTGATTGCAATGTTTCATACGTCACGGACGCCGAAAATCTTTCAGGCGACGTTTTGGAGCTTTACACCTTGCCGCAAACCTACTATCAAGATTTAGGCACGTGCTACGCGATGATTAAGCATACCGAGCTACTTGACGCCGAAATTAAAGCCTATATCAAGTTCGCGACGCCGACAAAAAAGCGTACCAACATTGTAATTGGACGCGGCAACGGCGCGATTGACACTTACTATTTAGGCATTAACGGCGGCATTGACCCGCGAATCAATCAAAACACTTTGCACTTGACGGCGGGAGGTAAAACTATCACCGATTTTTATTACAACACGCAAACGGCAACGGTTGACCTTAAAGCAGATAGCGGCGTTGAGATTCGCGCATCCTACGAATATGACGTTGACGCCGAAAATTGGGTTGAAATGGCGGGTGAACTTTCGCAACCTTACGGCGACGCAGGACTTTATATGTCACGATTTATTCACCGCTTGACCGAGTTTGAAAACAAGCGTACAAGCGCGGTGAAATTCGTGTTGGAACGAAAAAGCGGCGTTCAGACTGAAAAAGTTTTGGCGACGTCGACAGGCAAGACTGAAACATTTATGTTGCCGCACCGTGCTAAGGGCGAAGATTTAGTTTGCTCAGGAAATTACGAATATGACGAGGCAACGCAAAAATTGACCGTGACAGCCGCGCCCGACGAAGTTATCAGAGTTGCTTACAAGTGGACTGGCGAATTTCCACGCATTGAAAATATTGCGGTTGGTTGGACTGCCGCGACGTAAAGGGGTGATATTATGGGGATTTCTTGGAGTGTTGGACTGCGCGAAGACCAAGTATTTGACAAGGCAAAAGGCGAAGTTGACCGAAAGAATTGGGCGACGCTAAATTCAGCATTACAAAGTGAAACCGCCGCGCGTGAAAGTGTTGACGCTGAAATTATTGCAGACAAAGAATCACTTTGGACGGCGTTGCAGGACGAATCAACTTTACGCGCTCAGGACGATTACGAATTACGGCAGGAATTTTTAAATATTACGTCAAGCGAAACGTCAATCAGAGCCGCCGCCGATGTGTCACTAAAAGCCGCGCTTGATTCTGATATCACGGCGGTTAAGGCTTTAATCGACACGGAGCGCGAAGAAAGAATCACGAACGATTCGGCGGTTATCGAGCAGATTCACAATAAGTACGACCCGCAAATTACCGACATTAACGCGGCGATTGCGAATGAAAATACTTTGGCGGCTGAACGCGACGAGGCAATTTATTCAGACTTAAGCGCGTCAATCACGGCGGAGCAAAAATCACGCGGCGACGGCGACGCGGCTTTACAGACGGCAATTAACAATCTCGGCAAGTCGGCAGTTGATTCAGTTCGCGCTGAAATTAATTCGCGTCAATCTGCAGATGCTACCTTACAACAAAACATTGACAAAGTGGCGGCAAGCATTACAAGCGGCAGTTTTACAGTCAGCGAATTTCAGCCG
>CAMJNB010000348.1 GCA_946407175.1 uncultured Selenomonadales bacterium
GTACGGCTCAATAACTTCGCTCTGGTTATCGGGACTGCCATTGTTGTAGATAAAAAAATGTTCGACGCCGGCAAGCAGGTGATAATCCAGCCACTCTTTGACGTAGGGTCCTTCATTTTTCATAATCGCCACTACCGCTAAATTGTAAAGAAATAAATTTTTGTCGACGTCCACTTTAACACCTCATATATGCTCGTACTTATCAAAAACTGTCAGCATTCTTAATAAATCGTCCAAATCGCTGTAATCTCTACAGCGTTTGTTTACGCGGAAAAGATTCTTAAGCTGTGAAATTATCGCGGCACAAGCCTTTCTGATATCTTCAACTACAGGATAATCCAACGCCAAAATGTTCGGCAAAACGCTAATCAACAGCCGTATGTCGTGTATCTGTATGTTTGTTGATAAAGTTTTGTAAACCGTTTCAAGCGACGTTTCTTCCAAAAATGCTCCTGCCGTTTCGCTTAATATATTTTCTTTTAAATACGCGGCAACTGCAAAACACGTCAAGAACGTTTCCATTTTGCCGTTGAAAAATTCTGGCGGTACATTTTTTGAAAACGTCGGCGAAAGATTTTGCATTAATGCCGTGAAAATTTTTTCGTAGTTAATTTTTTTCGTGACTGCAAAAATGTCAAGTACGTCCTGCCCCCCCCCCTTTGGGAATTAGCGCACTGCGTCTTGCGTCACGATATTTTAAAATTTCGTCGTCAAATTCTTCGTTGCGGTCATAAAATTTAAAAGTTTCGTCGTTGCAATAAGGCTCATCTGCTCTGCCATCAGCGCTACCGCGTCGAATTTTTAATGTATATTCTTCCCGCGTTTTAGTATTGTAATGATTGAGTACGATTTTATCGGCAGTCACGGGGTGATTATTGCCGCTGGGTAAAGCGCGCCCCTGTTCATTTACCATGTAACAATTTTCAAAGTAAACGCCGTTGTGCGGTCCGTCCATATACTTCACTTTACGAGGATTTAAAATTGTCTTTGTAACGGCATTTCCGTCCCTTAAATGTTCCGGCCAACCTTCAACTTTCGGCGTCCAATCATTCGGTGCACGGCGCGTAAATCTTTCAAGCACGCCCTTGCTGTAATCGGCTTTATCTTGATAGTTGGAGCCGAAACAATGCCAATTTATTACAAGCCCCGCGATACTTTCATGGTAAGAAAAAATTTCGTCGACTACTCCAACTATATTGCTACTGCTTTTCGGCAAAATAAATTCATCTGTGTCAATGAAGGCTATGTACCTGCAATAAAATCGAAATCTGTTTATCGCCAAATTATATGCCGGAGATTGCATTACTTGGCCGGGAAGAAATTCATAGGTTACTATCCCTTTATCAATGTACGGTTGAAGAATTTTTTTTAAGTTATCTTCACTTTCATTATCGAATATAAAGAAGTGATCTACGCCGGCCAAAAGGTGATAATCCAGCCACTCTTTGACGTAGGGTCCTTCATTTTTCATAATCGCAACTACGGCTAAATCGTAGAGAAATAAATTTTTGTCAACGCTCATTTTTTGACCTACCTTACGCGCGCGGAGAAAACTCTCAACATATTCAAAATGTAGATAAGCTCTTCAAAATTTTTCATATCTCCCTGCTTGCGGAACTCGTCAACAAACTGCGGCAAAATTTCAAGACATACGGCAACCAATGAACCTGCGGAGGCGTACGGCATTGCCAAAAGTCGCGGCAACTCGGCGATGACAAGTCTTGCGTCAAGCAGAGTGATACTTGCCATGAAGGTTTTGCAAAGCGCATTTAGTGACGCCTCTTCAAACATTGCGCCGGTCTGCGCGTCAAGATAACCTTTTTTAAAGTAAGAACTGACAGAAATGCAGGTTAAAAACGTTTCCGCCTTGCCTTGAAAGAAAGCCGGCGGAGCTTTTTTGTAGAATTTAATTAACTCGTTAAAGTACGTCGTACGATTTTTCGGCAGTGCGAAGTACTCACGCAGATTTCTTTTTGAAAAGTCGGGCATAAGACTTTCAGCCAGCGCCTTGAACAATTTGGAATTTGCAACCTTTTTTTTGTCGGCAAAAATTTTCAAAGCATCACTGCCTACGGGAAGTTGTTCGGTACGTAATCTGTCGCGGTATTTTAAAATGCCGTCATCATAAATTTCATTGCGGTCATTAGCGTCAAAGCCGGTCAATTCATTTTTCGCGGCGAATCGCGCAGTTTCGCGGCGGTGAACTTTTTCGGCGTATTCTGCGCGTGACTTGGTAGCGTAGTAGTTTATGACGATTTTGTCAGCCGTCACGGGCGTGCTGTACGGCGTCGAAATTTTTTTACCGCTTTCATTCACGGAACAGCAATTTTCAAAGTATTCAGGTACGTGCGGATTGTCACTGAAAAGTTTTACTCTGCGAGGGTCTGCAACGGTTTTAACTGAGGCATTACCACTAGGAATATTTTTATCAAACGGCGCCCACGTGTCCTCTGCGCGGCGGGTGAATCTTTCCAAAACGCCTTTATCATACTCGGCTTTTTCCAAATTGTTTGAACCGA
>CAMJNB010000349.1 GCA_946407175.1 uncultured Selenomonadales bacterium
GACATTGATGGACTTCGACAGGCCGATAAATACTACCAATACATTGCCGACAAATGATGCCGTCAACCAATAAAATAAGGCTGACAGGCAAAATCTGAAAATATTTCTGCTCATCTGCCTTCAACCTCCTTATCCATATCTATTTTAAATGCCTTGCAAGCCTCTTCGCCGTACTTTTCTTTCAACTCTTCGCGCAGTGGTTGAACTTTATCTTGAAAAGCTTTCAATTCTTCCGGTGTCAAGTCGATAATTTCCAAACCGTCCTGTGCAAACTGAATGCGAATTTTCTTTTCCTCTGACTCCAAATAATCGCGGCTCCAATCGCACGCCTCTTTCATCTTGTCGCGCAGTAGTGTCTGCGTTTCAGGTTCCAATGCCTCAAAAGTTTTGCGATTAATTACAAATAAATAATTTTCATAAAGATAATTCCAAACCGTCATATACTTTTGAATTTTATCCAAATGTCCCGACTGCATAAGAAAAAAGCCGTTTTCTTGACCGTCTATGTAGTCTTGTCGAATTGCAACATTTAATTCACTCCAGCCAAGCGGCACAGGTTCCGCGCCTAATGCAGAAAAAAATAGTCGGTAAACTTCACCGCCTAATACACGTATTCGCATACCTTTAATATCTTCCGGCTTTCTTACGGGATTTCTGTTGCTTGTAAGTTGGCGCATTGCGTTATGCGTCGAGCCTAAATATATTAAGCCGTATTCATTCAAAATCTTTGAGTAATATTCGCCGCCGGTAGTGTCAATAATTTTTCGCACTTCTTGATAATCGGAAAATGTCCAAGGAATTGTCGCCACTTCCAAACGCGGGTCTAACATAGACATTGTGCCCGATACATAAGCGCCGATATCTACCGATCCTTCGGTAAGGGAGCGCACCGCCTCATTTGTGTTACCGCCTGTCATTTCGTCGTTTGGATAAAATTCTATGTGAACATTGCCGCCGGACTCTTCCTCAACCAACTTTGCAAAGCGTCGTGCCGTCAATGTTTCAATTCCCTCTTCCGTACCGTTTGCAGTCATCACCAATCGGACTTTCTGATAGTCGCTTGAACTTTTTTCAATCTCTGCACGCTGTTCACCGCAACCGCTGAAAAAAAATATTGCCGTCAACAAAAAACAAATTGACGCTACAAAATACTGCATTCAAGCAACACCCTTATTATTTATTTTTTGTGATTATAGCATATTTATATCACCTAATACTACATAAAAAATTTTTTTGAGAAGGCGCCGATTATTTGTCAAGCGCAGTTTTTTTCATTGAATATTTTTGGTGAAGTAGGGCGTGTTGATTAATTTGGATTTTTACAAGTGGTTAAGATTTTTTATGATTTACTTTTTCTTTGGCGCAAAGAAAAAGTAACAAAAAGAAACAAGTCCGCATAAGTCGCGTCCGGCGACTTGCGCGGACGGGGCGCGCGTCCTTGCGCGCCTCTCCTACTGCGAAGGTTACGTAATTTGCGACGTTTTCAAATTTGATTTATTCAACACCACCTAATATAATTTATCATAAAAAAATTTTGTGGAAGGATTATCAATCAATAACCCACACCTAAAGGCGGGGGCTTGTAAAAGCTAAGCTTTTTTATTACAGAATTACTTTCAACGCGCCGTGAGTTGCTAAGTGCAAGACGTAATCACAAGACAAGGTATCGTCAACCGGAATTTTTAAACCGCGTCAAGGCAAAGAAACATGGTTGGTTGGCTCCTACTATTCAAAATCGTATCAATGCTCATTTGAAGGTCGTCGATAACGTCTGTAAAATTTTACCCGTCACAAAAATAATTGTTGAAACGGCGAGCTTTGACATTCAGAAAATCAAGAATCCCGAAATAAGCGGCGTTGATTATCAGCAGAACGACCAACTCAACTTTTGGAACTTGCGCGAATATGTTTTGTTAGGGACAATCACGAATGCCAACACTGTCACGGTAAAAGTAAAGACACCGTTTTAAACGTGCACCACTTAGAAAGTCGAAAGACAGACGGTGACGCTCCGAACAATCTCATTACGTTATGCGAGACTTGCGATAAAGCTTATAACACAGAAAAAATCAAATTGAAACAAAAGCGTGGAGAAAGTTTCAAATCCGAAACATTTATGGGCGTTATGCGCGGGGTATTTTTCAATAAGCTCAAGGAAATATTTCTGCTGGTATCAGCTATAAAAAGTTGGAGTTGATTACAAAAAGAAAAACGTACTTGGTTGAGAGGAGACGCGCAGTTTCTTCCCCGCGTATGTGAGTCGAATCTATAAACTGCCTGTACGCTGATATGGAGGGATACATATGCAAAACGTCACTCAAAAAATTATTGAAATTATAACCGCCAATTTTCCAAACGGAATAAGAAATGACTTTATCGACATAAACAAAATTTTTCGCATTTACGCGGCAGAAAACAGCGCTGAAAATATTGTGCGCGATTTAATTTCTGATGTCATTCAAGAAAAAGGCATTGAGGACGGCGGCAGATTTTACTTTATTTCTGAAAGTGATT
>CAMJNB010000350.1 GCA_946407175.1 uncultured Selenomonadales bacterium
TATTCACATCGCTTGTATTCTTATCTGGTTAAAATAATTATTCAACACCACCTAGACAGGTGATTAAAATGACTGAAAAAGAATTTGCAACAAAAATATTTAATGCAGGCGGAAGAGCCTACCTTACAGGCGGCGCAGTTCGTGATAAATTTCGCGGCGTTACGGCGCATGACCGTGATTATTGCGTCACGGGACTTACTGAAAAAATTTTTGAACAGACTTTTCCTAAGGCTCCGCGATTCGGCAAAAGTTTTCCCGTCTACTCCGTCGATATAGACGACAAAAACTGTGAAGTCGCATTGGCACGTACAGAAAAAAAAAGCGGTACCGGTTATCGCGGCTTTAAAGTCAGGTTTGACCCTTCCGTTACCATTGAACAGGATTTATTCCGACGCGATACCACCATGAACGCTATGGCGATTGACATTTTAAGCGGTGAACTAATTGACCCTTTCGGCGGACGTGACGACGTTTTAAATAAAAAAATCCGCGCAGTTTCAAAACACTTCACGGACGATCCGGTTAGAGCTTTACGCGCCGCGCGGCAGTCTGCTCAATTCAATTTCGATATCACCGATGACACTTTCGACGCCATGCTTTTATGCGCATTTGAACTTAAAGACGAACCCGGCGAAAGAATTTTTGCCGAACTTGAAAACGCACTGCGCACTGATAAGCCGTCAATCTTCTTTCGTAATTTGCAACGCGCGGGACTTTTGAACGTTACCTTCCCTGAAATTGACGACCTGCGCGGAAAAATTCAGCCGGTTGAATTTCACCCCGAAGGCGATGCCTACGAACATACAATGCAAATTGTTGATGAAGTAGCCGCAGTTAATCCTAAACCGCGCGTACGTTTCGCCGCTCTTGCTCATGACTTAGGCAAAGGTACAACGCCGCTTGAAATGTTGCCGCACCACTACGAGCATGAAAAACGCGGCATTAAAGTCTTGTCGCAAATGGACAGCAGAATTGGTCTGCCCAAAGATTGGAAAAAATTCGCCGGCTTAGTCATTCGTGAACATATGCGCGCCCCGCGTCTCAATATGCCCGGCAAAATCGTTGACCTTATTATTAAACTTCATAATTCCAAATTTCCAATTAAAGACTTCAACGACATTATTAACGCCGATAATCACGGCTTACCGAACTACCTTGCCGACGCAGAAATTATTTTACAAAAACTTCTTACCGTCAGCGGCAAAGACGCCCCGCTTGAACTTAACGGCGCTCAAATAGGTGATTGGATTCGTACCAACCGCATTAAAATTTTTATTGGCATTAACGAATAATTTTTTGAGGAGTTGATGGAAATGGAAATTTTCTCTGTAAATGCTCTGCACAAAGATACAAACAATGTTTATGAAAGTATTCGCAAACACGGCGAAGCGGTGATAACCGATAACGGTAAACCTACCCTGCTTATGTTGGATATTTCTCAAGATAATCTTGAAGATATTGTTAAAGCTGTACGACGCGCAAGGGCTATGATTGCTTTTAATTCTATGCGAGCTGTCGGCGCCGCTAACGGTTATATGTCGGAAGATGAAATTAATGCAGAAATTCAGTCAGTGCGTGATGAAAGGCGGAAAAATTTTTGAACGTAGTTTTGGACACGAATATTCTTGTATCTGCTTTTTGGTCACCAAACGGCAAAGCCGCTTATGTCGTTAAACAAATCATTGACGGAAAAATAAATTTATGTTGTGACAGCAGAATCCTTGCAGAATATCGCGAAGTTTTATTTCGTCCGAAATTTCAATTTGACCGTTGGCAAATTAATTCTCTCTTAGAGCTTTTTGAAAAGGACGGTATTTTTGTAGTTCCGGAGCCTTTACCCGATATTTTCTTCGCCGATGAATCAGATAGAATCTTTTTTGAAGTTGCTAAATTTTGTAACGCTACTCTTGTCACCGGAAATTTGAAACATTTTCCTCAAGATAATTCTATAATATCTTTAACTGACTATTTTGTTTCAATTTATCAAACTCTTTAATTCTGCCTTAACGCTACAAAAAATTTTTTCCCAACGATTGATTTTTCTCCCACGTCCAATTATAATTGCTTAAGAAAATTTTTTTAAACTTCGATATTATTTCAGATTTAAAGCTACTTATTGTTGAAGTTTTCGGATGTTAATACGCAACTTTTCGGCGCTGTGTTCGTCAAAAGTTGACGGCGGCATTCTTAGCTGAATTGTTTGCTATTACCAAAGACGGCAGGGATACCGTCAGAAGGATTTATCTTTTAAAACCAAGGAGGAATTGACCATGGCAATGGTAGTCAAAAACAACATGAGCGCTGTACGCACGCTCTCAACTCTCAACAAAAATAATACTGCTCTCCAGGACAGCTTGTCCAAAGTTTCCAGCGGTCTTAAAATTAACACGGCGAAAGACGACGCGTCCGGCTACGCTATCTCCGAGCGCATGCGCGTACAAATCCGCTCCCTCGATCAAGCTAACCAAAACTCTCAAAACGCGTCCAGCCTTATGAAAAACGCTGAAGGTGCC
>CAMJNB010000351.1 GCA_946407175.1 uncultured Selenomonadales bacterium
TTTTACAATGAAAACAGCTCGACGCTTGCCGTAACAACCGGTTGGAAATTTAGTGAAGGTCCCGACGCAGGTCATACAACAAAAATCGGATTGTTTGTGAATATGAATCATTTCTCCGACATTAACACTTCAGATCCCAACGGCAATGCGTCCGGCGGATATCTCGACCGCACATTGGCGCACGAATTTACTCACTCCGTTATGAAGGCGAATATTAACTACTTTGACAATCTGCCGCAATTTATTAAAGAAGGTATGGCGGAGCTTACTCACGGCATTGATGATGAAAGATACTACAGCATAAAAGAATTAGCGGGAAATTCTACCCAGTTGCAGAATGCTTTAACCTTAAGCGATCTCGGCACCGGCGATAATAATGCATACTCCGGTGGCTACATGTTCCTGCGCTACCTCGCTAAACAAGGCTCTGAACATTACGGCTCTGCTACTGCAACTTCAAATTCAAACGCAAAAGCATTAACCGCGCAGTCTTCCAACGTCTCATTAAGCGGCAGTGTGCTTACCGTGACTTCCAAACCTTCCGACGGTGTGATTGACCTTACAAAATATTCGTCAAGCGTCAAAAAAATTGATGCGTCCAAACTCACCGGCGGCGTTATGATTATCGGCAACACCTACGCAAATTCGATTAAAGGCGGCACCGGCGCTGATACCGTTTCTGCCAATACCGGTAATGACACAATCTACGGCGGCAAAGGCAACGATTTAATCTTCGGCGACGCGGGCAATGACGTATTTGTCCACAAGTACGGCGACGATTTGATACTTGACTACACGGCGAAGCAAGATAAAATTAAAATCGTCGAAGAAAGTATGAACAGCGTATCAGTCAGCGGATCCAATGTCATTTTCAACTTTGCAAACAGCTCAGTCACGGTTAAAGGCGGCAAGGGCAAAGATATCACGCTGATTGATAAAGACGGCACCGCGTCTACCAAGAAGTACAACGCGTCAATGACGTTCAGCAGTTCCAACTTAGCGGCAAGCAGTGACCTTTGGTTTGATGACGCTGAAAACTTCGTGACGGCGGACAATCAGCTTGACGCGATAACCACGCCGGTTGAGACAAATTATTCCGTTACAAGCGTTGACCTTTATGCAAACTTCGACAACCTCGCGCAGATTAACGAACTCGTCACGACGCAGGGATATTCCGGCGCATTGAATAAAAAGAAAAATTAATTTAAATAAGACAACATATCGGCGATAAAAAATACCGGCGCTGATTAAAATGTGAAAAAATATTTCATTTTTCTTCAGCGACAAAAATAAGAATTAAAAAAGCGCACTTCCTTGTGCGCCTATTTTTTTTATTTATAAAACGAAATTGAATTGTCAGTTTCAAAATTTAAATTGACAGCTTGAAAATTGTTTTTGAAGTTTGCGTTTCGCCCGCCTTTAAAATCGGCTTGTCGAAGTTCGGCAAATTGATAGCGTTGGGGTAAAACTGCGACTCAAGAGCAAAACCACTGCGCTTATTCTCAAGCCAATTCCCTGCGTAAAATTGCAAGCCGCATTGAGTAGTGACAACGTCAAGCGAAATTTTAGTATTAGCCGCCTCAGCATGCGCGGCTTTTTTCATTTCGCCCAACTTTCCTACGCAAAAATTATGATCGTAGCCGCGACCGAAATTTAATTCGTCGAAGTCGTCATCAATATGCGCGCCAATCTCTTGCAAGTTGCGTAAATCCATCGGCGTATTGTCAACCGGCAAAATCCTGCCGTCGGGTACGGATTCAGAATCAGCCCACGTGTAAGAGTCGGCGAAGATTTGAATTTTTTGTCGCAGAATATCGCCGCCGCCGTCCAAATTAAAATACGTGTGATTCGTCAAATTGCAAAGTGTATCGGCGTCAGAAGTTGCCGAGTACGAAATTTCAAGCGCGTTGTCATCAGTCAAATTGTAAATCACCGTCGCCTTGAAATTACCGGGATAACCTCCCTCACCGTCGGGACTTTCGACAGACATTTTCAAGCCGTCCGCCGTAATTTCAGCCGTCCAAATTTTTCTTTCAAAGCCGTTAAAGCCGCCGTGCAGATGATTCTTGCCGCCGTCGTTTTTATCAATCGCGTAAGTTTTACCGTTCAATTCAAACTGCGCGCCGCCGATTCTGTTAGCACAACGCCCCACTATCGCGCCTTTGTACGCCGTATCTTTTTCGTAGCCGGCAATGTTATCGTAGCCCAGCACGACATTGACACCGTTGAAAATCCAGCTTGAAAGCCGTGCGCCGTAAGTGATAATCGTCGCAACGGTGCCGCTTGAATTTTTCAACTCGTAGCTGTCAACATTTCTGCCGTCGGAAGTCGTGCCGAAAAATTTTTTCGTAATCATTTACTCACCTTCAAAAACCCACATATAAGCCGCGAAGTCCGTTTCAATCTTTTCAACTGCAACGCCGGAATACATCAGCTCATCGCCGTAGAATGACTTCTCTTCAAAAGAAATTTTCTGCGGACCGCCGTCAACGCCCAACTTTTTCGGCGGCAA
>CAMJNB010000352.1 GCA_946407175.1 uncultured Selenomonadales bacterium
CAAATTGGATTTTCACTTAACCATAAAACTCTTAAATTTAGATTTTCAATTAAAGTTTATCGTACCATTTTTTCAATTCGTCTTTCGAGGTGCCGGAAGAAAATCTTTTGCCGTTCTTCCACGTAGCGGCGGGACAAATTTTTTTCAAATGCGATTGACTGTTTTCAATGCCACTGCCGCCGGACGTGCAAATAGGTATGAGCGTCTTGCCGGTGAAATTGTAGCTTTCCAAAAACGTATCGACAATGCGCGGCTCCATATTCCACCAAATCGGATAGGCAAGTACAATCGTGTCGTAGCGGTCAAAGTTTTCAATCTTGCCGGCAATTTCGGGACGCGCACTTTCGTCCTTCATTTCTATAGACGAGCGGGATTTTTCATTGTGCCAATCCAAATCAGCGGACGTGTAGGGAACCTTCGGCGTAATTTCAAAAATATCGGCGCCGATAACTTCAGACAGATTTTTTGCCACTCCGGCGGTGTTGCCGCTTGCCGAGAAAAATACTACCAGCGTTTTACTTTGCTTATCACTCTGCGCGGCGTTGGAACTTCCGCAAGCCGTCAACAGGAAAATCATAACGGCGGACATGATTGTTGTAAAAAATTTTTTCATCATGCTACCTCAACTTTACGTGAAACTTTTCAATCATCTTGACGGGGTTATAAGACTCCTTAGCGCTCCTAATGCCCGAAATTCCCAAGTCTTCTTCGCGGTTGATATATTTTACGTCTTTCCACTCAAACGCGGCGAATTGGCGGTTTATGGACGCGTACGCGCCTTTTATGTCGAAGTCAGCCTTTTCAATGTGAATTACCGCAGTGTCGTCATTAAGCCGCTCGCCGATTGAAAACGCCACAACTTTTTTGCCCAACAAAATCGCGCCGCCTTTTATGTCGAAAAAGTCGAAGTCGTCAAGCAGTTCCAAAATCGCGCCGCGTTCAAACGGCAAGGCGGGGTATTCGTTCAAATCATGTTCGCTGTACCAAACGTTCAAACATTCGACGCACAAATTTTTCACTTCGTCGGTGAAGTCGGAGACATACTGCGCGGAAGGGTACTGACTGCGGAAGGCGTTAAGGTGATTTTTCTTGCCGTGATATTTTCTGCCCGGCAAATTTATTAAATCCTGCGTCGAATACACGTAGTCGAAACGGTCACGTTGCGGCAGAAATTCAAAGCTTGAGTCGGAAATTTTTTCAAGTTGCGCGACGAAATTTTTTTCCGCATTTATGAAAATAAATTCGGACGCGGGATTTTCTCTGTACGCGGCAACAATCTTTCTCACGGCGCTTTCAACATTTTCATCAGCGCAGAAAGGCTGTAAAAATGTATCGCCGTACTTCACAAACAGCACGTCATCTTCAACTGCCCAACGTAACTTGTAATATTTTCGCCACATATAAAAATTTGTAAAATTAAACGCTGAATTTTCGTGGTACGTCAAGCGTAAATACTTATCAAAAATTTTTTTGTCGTCCTTAGTTAGTTCGTTAAAGTTTATCGCGGTTACCTCCTCAAATTAGTTTCATACGCCTTAAGTCGGCAAATTAGTTTTCTTTGGCAATGTCATACTTTTTCAAAAAGACATTGTAAGCGTCAAGACGGTTGGACAAGTCGTCAGATTCCTTTGTATATTTTTCCTTGTCGGCAGGGCTTAAATCCTTAACAATGTTGTCGGAACTGATAATGAACATTGCGACGATTGAGCGACCGAGTTGAATACCCGCCGCCTTAGCTTCGGGGTCTGCCTCCAACCTCTGCATTTTTTCTTTTGAAAGTTCGTTTTCATTTTTCAATTCGCCGATAATGGTCGTGAAAAGTTCGTTCATATTTTTTTCGACGTAAGCATTTTGGTCAACTTCAGTCATTTGCACGTACTGACGAAGTTGCGGTTCTTTCTCTTTCAATTTTTCATCGGCAACTTGTTTCACGCCGCACATTGTCACGCCGAAAACTACAATGCCGATTAATACCAACGCGCCGAGTACCAGTAAAATTTTTTTCGCCAATTTAAAATCTCCTTTATGTCAGCTTACTATCGATCCATCGATCTATCCACTATCGATCTAATCAAGCTAAATATTTTTTTGCAACGGCAAGCATTAACTTAATGCGATTAAGCTGGTTGACTTCAGAAGAGCCCGCGTCGCAGTCAATCGCTACAATGTTAGCCCGCTCGTAACTTTCGCGCAGATTATGCATTACTCCCTTGCCGGTAATGTGGTTTGGCAGACAGCCGAAAGGTTGAAGGCATACAATATTTTCTACACCCTCTTCAATCAGCTTTACCATTTCGCCGGTCAAAAACCAGCCTTCGCCCGCCATATTGCCAACAGAAACGTGACGGCTTGCAAGTTTCGCCAGCTCCTTAATCGAATACGGCGCGCGGAAATGTTTCGAGTCTTTCAACGCATTTTTCATCGGACGGCGGAAAAATTCTATCAGCTGAATAAAAATTTCACTGAAAAGTTTATCCTTGCGACTGCCGCCCAAAAGTTTTTGTTTCGCAA
>CAMJNB010000353.1 GCA_946407175.1 uncultured Selenomonadales bacterium
AAAATAATTGTAACAGGCGGCGCGGGATTTATCGGCAGTAATTTTGTCTACTACCTGCTTGAGAATCACCCTGAAGATTTTGTTATTTGCTACGATAAATTGACTTACGCAGGCAACCTTGAAACGCTTGCCGACGCGCAGAAGTCCGATAAATTTAAATTTATTCGCGGCGACATTGCAAACCGTGAGCAGGTTTATAAACTGTTTAAAGAGGAAAAGCCGGACGTTGTGGTAAACTTCGCGGCGGAAAGTCACGTCGACCGCTCGATTGAAGACCCTGAACTTTTCTTGCGCACAAATATTATCGGTACAAGTGTCCTGCTTGACGCTTGCAAAAAATACGGCATTGAGCGCTTTCATCAAGTTTCTACTGACGAAGTTTACGGCGATTTGCCGCTTGACAGACCCGATTTATTTTTCACCGAAAAAACAAATTTGCATACGTCCAGCCCCTATTCGGCAAGTAAGGCGTCGGCAGATTTACTTGTACAAGCGTACCAGCGTACATACAAAATTCCCGCGACAATTTCGCGTTGCTCCAACAACTACGGACCTTACCATTTTCCGGAAAAATTAATTCCGCTTATGATTATAAATGCGCTGAATGATAAAAAGTTACCCGTTTACGGCGTCGGCGCAAACGTCCGCGATTGGCTTTACGTGGAAGATCACTGCGCGGCGATTGATTTAATTTTACGTAAAGGCAAAGTCGGCGAAGTTTACAATATCGGCGGACACAATGAGCGTACTAATTTGGAAGTTGTGAAAACCATTTTGAAAATTTTGGGCAAGGGCGAAGAGTTAATTCAGTTCGTCACTGACAGAAAAGGTCACGACCTGCGTTATGCGATTGACCCTGCGAAAATTGAAAGTGAACTCGGTTGGACGCCGCAGACTAAATTTGACGACGGCATAAAAAAAACCGTTGCGTGGTACCTTGATAATCGCGATTGGTGGGAAAAAATTATAAGCGGCGAATATCAAAATTACTACGCGAAAATGTACGGCAACAGGTAATTTTTTGGGAGCTGATTTTGTGGAACTTGCTGAATTGGCAACGATTAAAGAAGACGTGACATTTACGCCGTCTGAATTAAAATTTTTTTTGCAGGAACTTGAAATGCGCGGATTCGTCGAAATAAAAAAATGCATTCACAATGCCAGATATCTTGCAAAAATTGAAAAGGCACATAAGGAACTTGAAAACGGCGGCGGCGTAAAAGTATCTTTTGAAGAGTTGGAGAAATTTGTAGATGGCAGAAGTACTCTTCTTGGGAAAATCTCTTGAAGATTTTATTTATTGGGCGCACAATAATAGAAAAGTTCTTGATAAAATACATACACTGTTAGAAGATATTGACCGAAACGGTGCTGATAAAGGAATAGGTAAACCTGAACTTTTGAAACATCAACCCGGATGGTCTCGTCGCATAGACAAGGAAAATCGTTTGGTTTACGAAATTAAAGAAAATTATATTGCGGTTCTTTCTTGCAAAGGACATTATAACGATTAAAAATTTTAAGGCGGGAGGTGACGGCGTGAAATTTGTATCGTGGAATGTAAACGGTCTTCGCGCTTGTTTGAAAAAAGGTTTTATGAAGACGTTTAAAAACCTTGACGCGGACATTTTCGCACTGCAGGAAACGCGAATGTTGGAAGGTCAAGCGATTTTGGACATGGACGGCTATTCGCAGTATTGGAACAGCGCCGAAAAGAAAGGCTACTCCGGCACGGCGATTTTTACACGCATACAGCCGCGCTCAGTGAACTACGGTATAGGTATTGCGGAACACGACACGGAAGGGCGCGTCATAACTCTCGGCTTTTCGGATTTTTACTTCGTCACCGTCTACACGCCAAATTCACGCAGACAACTTGAGCGGCTTGATTATCGTATGACATGGGAAAATGCTTTTCGTGCATACCTTGAAAAATTAGACTCGGTTAAGCCGGTAATTATCTGCGGCGATTTAAACGTTGCACATCACGAAATTGATTTAAGCAATCCTTCATCGAATCACCGTAACGCCGGCTTTACCGACGATGAGCGAAGAAAATTCGGCGAACTTTTAAGCGCGGGCTTTACCGACACTTTCAGATATCTTTACCCTGACAAAACGAACGCATATACATGGTGGTCAAACTTTCAAAATTCGCGTGAAAGAAATATCGGTTGGCGCATAGATTATTTTTTGACATCAAACAGCATTGCGGAAAAAATTTCTGCCGCAACGATTGAACCGCAGATTTTAGGCAGTGACCATTGTCCCGTGACGTTAGAGATTAGCTGATAGCTGTAAAAAAGACGGCGCGGATGTACCGTAGCTGCGGACGTAACAGTTAGACTTATATAACCCTTGTGCGGACGTAAAAGTCGGAACTACGACAAGGTAAGCGTACTACATCCACTCCATGTTTCTTTTTGTTACTTTTTCTTTGCGCCAAAGAAAAAGTAAGTTCATAATCTAAAGAAAAAGTAAATCCTAAGCCAAAGAAAATAAATTTAAAC
>CAMJNB010000354.1 GCA_946407175.1 uncultured Selenomonadales bacterium
ATTTCAAGAGAAGTGCGCCGTTTCATCCCCACAGCTAAAGCAGGGGGCTTTCACGCCGCTTTCTCGGTAATAAATATCTGTCACAGACGCCGCCGAAATATAGGCGTTAATGTTGTCATTTAAACCGAAACTCAAAACTTTTTCTGACAACTCAAAGAAAGGTTCACGATTCAAAATAACATCTAATACCACGTTGGAATCAATTAAAAGGTCCCTATTTTGCCTCCAATCTTTCCATACGATATTCATCAAGCGTTTTATTTTCGTCTACCTTTTTATGATTAGCCCAAAACGTTTTAATTTCTTTAATTAAGTCATCAAAGTCTTCTTTAGTCATTTTAGGCTTAACCGTAATTTCTACGGGCTGATCGTCGGGATAATTCGGCAGGTCGATAATGACTTTTAAAGCTCCCGCGTTCATTTTAACTGTTACAGGTTACATCATAAATTCTCCTTTATCTTAGCTGTTAGCTTGTAGGCGGTAGATTTCAACTTACAGGTTTCAGCTTTTAGTTTTTTTGTCGGCAAGCGTAACTTCAAGCGTTGACGTTCTCAATGCCTCGTTGGTAATTTCTTCACGCGCGGCGGCAAGTTCCTTTTCAAGCTGATTGACGCGATCTTCAAGGCGCTGTATCTGTCGCAGGGCAATTTCTATAACTTCTCTGTCAGGATCGGGCAAAAGGTCATGGTCTAAGTCAACGTCAATTTCTTCACAAATTTCATCGTGAACATTTGGGTCTGTAACGTCCATACCTTTTTTCGCGCAGTAGTCTAACCAAGCCTTTCTGTAGTCGTCTTCATTGTGAATGCGCTTGCCATGCAAAACTACAACACGACCGGGTATGCCGACAACCGTAGCGTAAGGCGGCACCTCTTTTAAAACTACAGAACCTGCGCCGATTTTTGCATGGTCGCCTACTTTGAATGAGCCTAAAACCTTCGCGCCGGTCACAACAACAACGTTATTGCCGATTGTAGGGTGACGCTTTCCCTTTTCCTTGCCGGTACCGCCCAAAGTTACGCCTTGATACAGCGTCACGTTTTTGCCAATCTCCGCCGTTTCGCCTATTACAATTCCCGTGCCGTGATCTATGAAAAGTCCGTCGCCGATTTTAGCGCCTGGATGAATTTCTATGCCGGTGAGAAAGCGGCAGAAATTTGATACAAGTCGCGCAGATACTATCCAGCCGCGTTCAAAAAGGGCGTGCGATATTCTGTGCATCCAAATGGCGTGCAGTCCCGAATAGCAAAAAATTACTTCCAGCGTACTTTTCGCCGCAGGGTCACGTTCAAAAATGACGCGAATGTCTTTTTTGAGACGCGAAAAAAAATTCATGAAAAAACTCCCTTCGGTCGTTTTTAGATCGATAGTTGATAGATCGATAGATCGATAGTGTTAGTATATTAAAACGTTAGCGTAAGCCGCAATTCCTTCACCTTTGCCGGTAAAGCCAAGCCCTTCGGTCGTCGTAGCCTTGACGCTGATTAAGCTTGAATCAATCTGCAAAATTTCTGCAAGCCGCGCTCTGATTTTCAAAATGTACGGCGCAAGCTTAGGTTTCTGCGCGACGATTGTAGAGTCAATGTTGCCGATTTTGTAGCCGTGCGCCTTAATCAGCATATCGACGCGCTTAAGAAGTTCGCCGCTGTCAATGCCTTTGTATCTTACGTCATTGTCAGGGAAGTGCTGTCCGATATCGCCTAGTGCCGCCGCGCCTAAAATTGCATCAATAATCGCGTGAATCAAAACATCGGCGTCGGAATGTCCCGCAAGTCCCAATTCGTAGTCAATCTTCACGTTGCCCAAAATTAAATTTCTGTCATGCACAAGCTTATGCACGTCGTAGCCCATACCGATTCGCGGCAGTGCGGCTGAATGAGTAACGGCAGATTGAATTTCGTCCGGCAACAAAGATTCCGCTATTGTCAAATCTTCCGGCGTCGTGATTTTTATATTTGAATAGTCGCTCTTGACTATTTTAATTCTGTCGCCGATTCGTTCAACTAAGCTTGAATCATCTGTGCCTAAAAAATTATCTTCCTCCGCCTGTTTGTACGCGCGCAGTAAAAGTTCACGTCGAAAACCTTGCGGCGTCTGCACTTCAACCAATTTTGAACGCGGCGGCGTGTAGGTTACGAAGTTTTGTGCGTCGATAAATTTCACGGTATTTTTTTCCGGCACTGCCGCTATTGCGCCGCCAAATTTTTCTGCCGCCTCGATAACCTCTTCAATTACCGTCAAGCTGACTAAAGGTCTTGCCGCGTCATGCACCAATACAATGTCCGCGTCCTCCGGCAAAAGTTTCAAGCCGTTTGCAATGGAATATTGCCGCTCACTGCCGCCTATTGCTATCGCCCAATCTTTCAAGCCGTCTGTCTTGCTTAAAAGCTCCTCAACGTCGTCTTTTTCACTTTCATTTACCACAATGATTAAAAAATTTATGCGCGGCGATTGCGAAAAAGTTTTCAGCGTGCGAATTAAAAGCGGTTCATCGCCCAGCATTA
>CAMJNB010000355.1 GCA_946407175.1 uncultured Selenomonadales bacterium
TTAGACTTTTGGCGAAAATGTGGTATAATTTCAAGGCAAAAATATAATGAGGTGATAAAGTCAACTATCCTATGCAGGTTTGCAGTTAGCTTACGCCACCGCGTTCGGCTGGTTGACTACAGCCCTGTAACCGACATTATCAGTTACAGCATTGAAGTCTTTCGACTAATCGGGTGCCTTAAAGCTTACGCTACAACCGTTTTCCCGATAAATAAATTATAGTATTTAGCTATAGAAAAATCAATAAAGGAGGTGTGCGCCGCCTCTTTATCGCAACAGTTATCGGCGGCGCGTTTTAGTGAGTGATCTTTTCACGGGAAAAATTTTACCCGTAAATCTTGAACACGAAATGAAATATTCATACATAGATTATGCAATGTCGGTCATAGTGTCACGTGCAATTCCGGACGTACGCGACGGCTTGAAACCGGTACACCGCCGCATTTTGTACGCGATGCAAGAAGCCGGCATGACAAGCACTAAGCCTTACAAAAAATCTGCGCGTATCGTCGGTGAAGTTTTAGGTAAATATCACCCGCACGGCGACACTTCGGTTTACGACGCAATAGTACGTATGGCGCAAGATTTTTCAATGCGTTACAAACTTGCCGACGGTCACGGCAACTTTGGCTCTGTGGACGGCGACCCCGCTGCCGCCATGCGTTATACCGAAGTCCGCATGTCAAAAATTTCCGAGCTGATGTTGCAGGACATTGAAAAAGAAACAGTGGACTTTACGCCGAACTACGATGAATCATTGAAAGAACCGTCCGTGTTACCTGCGAAATTTCCCCAGCTTTTGGTGAACGGCACGAGCGGCATTGCGGTAGGTATGGCGACGAACATTCCGCCGCATAATATGGGCGAGGTTATCGACGCGACTTTAATGTTAATTGACAATCCCGACGCGGAATTGGGAGACTTAATGGAGAAGATTAAGGGGCCCGACTTCCCGACCGCCGCGCAGATTTTAGGCAACGACGGAATTATTGACGCTTATAAAACGGGACGCGGCTCAATTAAAATGCGGGCGAAAACAGAAATTGACACCTTGCCGAACGGTAAACCGCGTATCATTGTCACCGAATTGCCGTACCAAGTAAATAAAGCAAGGCTGATTGAAAAAATTGCCGACCTTGTACGCGAAAAGACCATTGAAGGCATTACCGACCTGCGCGACGAATCAGACCGAGACGGTATGCGCATTGTCATGGAGCTTAGAAAAGATATCAATCCGCAAATTATGCTCAACCAACTTTTCAAGCATACGCAAATGCAAGATACTTTCGGCGTCATAATGTTGGCGCTGGTAAACGGCAAGCCGAAGGTTTTAACATTAAAGCAGGTACTTCATTACTACATTAAGCACCAAGAAGAAATTGTCACGCGCAGGACGAAGTTTGACCTTGAAAAGGCGAAGGCACGCGCTCATATTTTGGAAGGACTTTTGACGGCGCTGAATAACCTTGACGCCGTGATTAACGTTGTTCGCGAAAGTTCGACCGTTGTCAAAGCTAAAGATGAACTTATGCAAAAATTCGGCTTGAGTGAAATTCAGGCGCAGGCAATTCTTGATTTACGTCTGCAAAAATTGACAGGGCTTGAACGTGAAAAAATTGAAACCGAGTCACGCTTTGTCAAAACGGCTATTGAAAAGTACACGGACATTCTTGCCGACGAAAGTAAAATTTTGGAGATAATTAAAGCTGAACTTACCGCCGTTAAAGAAAAATATAACGACCCGCGCCGCACGGAAATTATTTTGGAAGAAGTCCAGCTTAAATTCGACGAAGAAGATTTGATTCACGACGACGATATTGTTGTCACGCTGACACGCGGCGGCTACGTTAAGCGAATTTCCCTTGCCACGTACAAAAATCAAAAACGCGGCGGCATCGGCGTTACCGGTATGAGTACGAAGGCTGAAGATATCGTCGAACATATTTTAATCACAACGAATCACCACACGATTTTATTTTTCACGAATCGCGGACGTGTCTTCCCGCTTAAAGCTTACGAAATTGTAGAATCAAGCCGCATTGCAAAAGGAATACACATAAGCAATTTGATACCGCTTGACGCAGATGAAATGGTAACCGCGCTGATTAAGGTTAAAGAGTTCGATCCTACCCGCTACCTTTTCATGGCGACGAAAAAAGGCATTGTCAAGAAGACTCAGCTGTCTGAATTTAATTCAATGTTAAAGCGCGGCGTCATTGCAATTAAGTTGCAGAAAGGCGACGAACTTATTGGCGTGAAGTTTACTGAAGGCGAACGCTACGTAATTCTCGGTACGGCGAAGGGCAAGGCGATTGTCTTTGCAGAAGAAGAGGTACGCGCTTTAAGCCGCAATACGCAGGGCGTACAAGGCATAAAGTTGAGCAAGGGCGACTATGTTGTAGGTATGGATAAGCTCAGCGACAACGCGGAACTTTTGACGGTCAGCGCGGAAGGTTACGGCAAGCGCACGCCGACTGATGAATATCACCCGCAGTCACGCG